>NZ_JBHYZV010000018.1:0-62902 GCF_042753905.1 Streptomyces sp. NPDC059248
GCCCCCCCCCACAAACCCCCACACCCCCCCCCCCCCCCCCCGCGCGCCCCCCCCCCCGGGGGTCGGGGGGGGCGCCCCCCCCCGGGGGCCCCCCCCCCCCCGACGCAGGAGGGCCTGTGGAGCGTGCTCCGTAGCCCATGGGGCGCAAAGGCCCAGATAAGTCCCGGAGATGTCGCCACCCCCCTGCCCGACCCGCTGCTCAGCGGGTCGAGCAGGGGGGTGGTGGCATTCGCCGATCAGCTGTCGCGGAACAGACCAGGAGGCCCCGTGACCTGCGGCGCTTGTTGTAACTGAGCTGCTGACCTGCGTAAATGACCTTTCGGCCGTTTCACGGTCATGCCCGTTGATGCAGTTGAAAGTCCCAGAAAAGTCCCAGAGAACCCCACCGCTCGCAGTCGTTCTTTCGGCTCTGTGCAGAGCGCGGGAGTGCGGCGTGGCCTGGTCGGTGTCCGTATGTGGTCGGGAGAGCGACGGGGGAACGGAACACCCCCACGCGGTGGGGACGGACTCCTCCCGAATGCGGCCGTGCGACCCGTGGGTCCTTTGAGCTGATCTTGTGTCGCCTGATGGTGTGGCGGCAGAGCGGAATCTTCCGGTCCGCGGTTGGTGATCTGGTGATGTGGCCGGGCGAGTGAACGCAAGCCGTACCCGAGAGACTTATCGGACGAGCAGTGGTCGTTGATCGAGCCGGTGATCACCGCGTGGAAAGACCGGCACCGCTCGGTCAGCGGCCACCAAGGCGCCTACGGCATGCGGGAGATCGTGAACGCGATCCTCTACCAGGGGCGGACCGGCTGCCAATGGGCCTACCTCCCACACGACCCGCCCAGAGGAACGAGCCACCCATGCCTAGATCAAGGAGGCCGCCGACTGGCGGGCGGGCCGCTACGCTCCGCTCGGAGTCATTTCGGACCATGGCGAAGCCCCTGGCCTGCTCAAGGCGCGGATCACCGCGCTGACCGAGCGCGGCCAACACCACGGCGCCTTGCGCACGGGTCTCCCGCCCGAGCCCCTGTCCTTCGCGTGGAGTAGCCTCACCCCGGCCTCCAACACCCTGGATCCGGCTGCCGCGCACAAGAGGGTGATGGACAGCATCCTCATGCTGCTCCGAACGCCGTCCGCCCCGTGATTTGCCGCGGCTGCCCCTGCCCCACAGGCCGCTGCTCCGCGCCGGGAGCAGCGCATCACCAGCCATGAACCGGCACTCCGGACAGACGCCACCGCACCCTAGGTCGGACCGTCTGCGCGGTTCCGGAGAGGATTCGGCGGTGTCTCCACGACCTACGCCACTCGACGGCGACCCTGCTCCTGGAACAGGGCATTGGCCTTCGCCATCATCAAGGAGTTCCTCGGCCACGCCCACATCGGCGTCACCGCTGGCGTTCACGCCCACGTCCGACTGTGCGTCCAACGTCAAACCCCCGGCACTCTGGGCGGCGCCCTCTGCCCGACCAGCAACCGCCCTGACTGCCAGCCTGCCGCAGCATCTGTCCGCTGACGTTGCCGTCACCGTTGCCGTCGAACGATCGCGGAGGCCCCGCAGAAATTCTCCAGCGGGGCCTCCGTGATCGCCATCTATTCCCTCTCGAAAAGTGATCGACCCACCCGGAATGCAATACATGCATTTCTGCGGCGAAGTATGTCGACCACCTTTCATGCGAGAGTTTGCCTAAAGTGGGAAATCGTTCTTCCAGGGGGCGTCGAGAGTTTCTGGATCGACGCCGAGTTCCCGCACCACTGTGTCGATTTCCTCGACAGTCTCTACGGTAGCCACGTGGACGCGCTCAATGTCGTCTTCTCCAAAGCAAGCGTCTTCGTCTACGAAGGGCTTCGGGATTTCGACCGTTGAGACCCTAAACTTTCCATCCCTCAGGGGGAAAGCCCACACCCAGGCGTAGCAGTCCGGGGTGCTGGGCTGGCGGCGTGCCGACACTGGAGTCCTTGTCATCACGAGGCGGTTTGCAACCTCGGTACGCATTCAACCTACCCTTTCCAGAAGATGCGAATAATGGATCCACCATATTTCGAATCCTCGAATGTGTGAATCTGGAGATGGGGAAGGTCGCCGTCCCTGTTGCCGGCACCATGTCCTAGCACTCGACCGTCTGCGCCGAGCTGATCATCCCAGTGATACGTTCCACTCTTGGATCCGAAGTACTGCCGCGTCCCCTTGCCGTCAAACCCGGCCGCATTGCGGTATCCGCTCCCCTGGAATTTTCCTAGGAGAATTTCCTCCGCTTCGGAGCGCGAGCCAACCGTGATGCTAGTGCGACCCTGATCAATTGCTCGAACACTGGCCGATACTCGACCGCTCGACCATGGGAATTCGCAAGGATCTGAATTATGAACGAGGACCGGCGTCTCGCCTGCGAGTACATAGTACGCGTGGACGTCGTTGACCGTCAGGTCGTGTGTCTGCTGCTGCTTCTCATAGTAGTGCGAGGACTCCAGGCGGACGCTCTCCCCCTGCGCCGTGTGCAGTGTCGTGCCGGGTGTCAGTTGGCCTGCCTCGAGCCACTTACGTTGGGCGGGGACCCAGAAGGGGTGGTTGACCGTAGAGATCAGCTTCTGCTTGCCCTTGGGTGTGCTGAGTTGCAGGGTGACGAAGTCCTTGTCGTGCTTCGTCGTGATGGTGCGGACGACCTCGCGGGCGACGTTTTTGCCGGTTTTGGGGTCCGTTGTGAGGATCTTGTCGCCGAGTTGGATGTCCTTGATCTTTTTTCGGCTGCCGTCGGCCATGAGGATCATGGTGTCCGGCAGGAAGCTGTGCTTCTTGTTGAGGCAGTTGCCGGGCGCTTCGCGTTCTTCGTCGAGTTTCTTCTTTGCTTCCTTGGCTCTTTTGTCGGCCTTTCTGGCCTTGCCGATGTTGTCGTGAAGGTCGGGAAGAAGGTCGAGGACCTTCAGAACCCTGTCGCCCTTGAGTATGAACTTCCCGGCTGAACCTACGAAGAGGGCTGCGATCTCGGCAGCTGCCTGGAGGCAGGTGCCGACCGCCGGGTTGGCGAGACAGTCCTTTACCGCATCAATCCCGGCGATTTCGGTGATCTGATCGACCATTTTGTCGATCGTCTTCTTGACATCCCTCTTGGCCTCGGCCTGGTTGTTCTTGGCGCGCCAGTTGTTGACTTCCGCCTCGCTCTCCTGCGGGGCGCTCTTCTTATCAGGGTTCTTTCTGTGGGTGGTCTTCCCGCCGTAGTGGGAGCAGAGCGCGATGCCCTCCCGGCACACTTCCGTCAGCAGTCCGGTGGGGTCGGAGTGGGTGACCGGTGAGTTGTTGGCGTATGCGTAGCCGTTCATCTGCTGCGCGTCGGCGTAGTCGATGATCGGGTCGACGGAGATGAACTTGCCGAGGGCAGAGTCGTACTGACGGGCGCCCAGGTTCGTGAGACCGGTGGACTTGTCGATGGTGCCGCCGACATAGCCCTTGGAGCCGGGCCAGGCGTTGCCCGGGGCGGTGTCGCGGGGGTTGCCGTAGGGGTCGGAGCGGCGGTAGGTGGTTGCTCCGGTCGTGGAGTCGACGGCGAGGTCGCCGGTGCCGTGGTGGTCGGAGGCGATGAAGGTGACCTTGCCGTCGTCGCCGCGTACGGCGACGGTCTGGCCGAGGTGCTGGTAGTAGCGGGTCGCCTTGGCGGTGCTGGTGCCGGTGGGGAGGTGGATTTCCGTGCTGGGGAGGTAGACGGTGGTGCCGGTGGGGTCCTTGCGCTGGATCCGGTTGCCGCCCGCGTCGTAGAGGAAGGTTGTCTCGGACGCCTCGTTCTTGTCGGGGGTGGTGACGTCGTCGGGGCGGGAGATCCTGTCCACCTTGCCTGTGGAGCCCCAGGTGAGGGTGTCGGTGTCGCCTCCGATGGTGCGGGTGGTCATGTTGCCCGCGGCGTCGTAGGTGTAGCGGGACATCGCCGGACCGGTGGGGGTCTGCTCGGTCACCTTGGTGACGGCGTGCGGGCCGGCGCCGTTCTCGCCGTAGGCGAACGTGCGGGTGATGTCCTTCGACCGGTCGCCGGTGACATCGCGAATGGTGTCCTGGGTGCGGTTCCCGATGGCGTCGGTCCGGTAGGACTTCCAGTACGCGGCGGGGCCGCCCAGGGTCGCGGTGCCCGGGTCGGTGGCGCAGGCCGGAGGGCGCGAGCCCTGGAGAGGATTGGTGGTGCCGACCGTGCCCGACCCCTGGGCGCCGGTGACGTCCGTCGCGGGGGTCCAGGCCTCGGACAGCAGCTTGTTCTGGTCGTAGGCGAAGCACTGGAGATCCGGTGTACCGCTGCCCGACCCGGTGTCCGCCATGGACAGGACATTGCCGGCCTGGTCGTAGGAGTAGGCGGTCTTCTTGGCCGCGCCGCCGGTGCTCCCGTAGACATCCACCAGAGCGCGGGTCAGACGTTGGGTGCCCGTCTCGTACTCGAAGGTGTTCCACACCTTCTTGGTTCCCGCGCTCTGCTCGTACTGGAGAGGCTTGCTGGTGGGCGACCAGATGGTGTTGGTGGCGTAGTTGGCCGCGCCCGTGAGGCTGACCGGGCGCTGGAGCGTGTCGTACCCATAGGTCAGGCCCTCGGCGGGCAGCGCACCCGCGGCCGGGAGCCCCGCGGAGCTCTGCGTGCCGTCGGTGTTGTAGGTGCTGGTGAAGGTGTAGGTGCCCGCGAGTCCCGTGCCCTGGGAAGCCGGGACGCTGTACGCGGTGCGCAGCGGTCGGTAGAAATTGTCGGTGCTCTGCACGACGGAGCCGAAGAACTCGGTGGTGCCGGGGACGTAGCTCAGTGAGGCGAACGCATGGCCGAGCATGCCTGCGCTGTCGTACCTGGTCTCCGTGAGTCTCTTGTTCGCGGATACGGGGCCGTCGTAGGTGAGCAGTGGGCGGCCGATCACGTCATAGGTGGTGCTGACGGTCTTGTCACGTTCCACATGCCTGGTGGCTGTGACACGGTCCGCGTCGTCGTACGTCGACTCCGTCGTTCCGGAGTCCGGGTCGACGGACCGGGTCTTGCGGCCCCGCTGGTCGTAGGTGAATGACCAGGTGTTGTTCGCGGAGTCGGTGACCGTCGCCAGTTGGCCGGCGGGGGTGTAGGCGTAGCGCGTCGAGGTGTAGGTTGCCGGACCGGGGGCGCCGGGCGTACCGCTCTGGTAGCGCCGTAGCTCGGTGACGCGCCCGGCGGTGTCCGTCAACGAGGTCGTGGCCACGCCCCCCTGGGGCGGGACGATATGGATCCGGTCGCCTTCGTGCTTGGTGGTGCTGCGCCACTGTTCCACTCCGCCGGAGGCGAAGGCGGTGGCCGTGGGGCGGCCCGTGTCGTCGAACTCGTGGCGGTACATCGTGGGTATGTCACCCTGACGTGGTGTCGCGAGGGCGTCGGCCGGTGCGCCTGTTGCCTGGTAGGTGTCGTAGGAGGTGGTGACGTGGCCGTGGCCGTCGTAGAGGGTGTCGGCGACCAGGCGCGTGGTGCCGGGGCCCTCGGACTGCCGCTGGCGGGGCCGGAGCAGGCTGTCGTAGAGGGTGTAGTCCTCGGCGTAGGTCCCGTCGCGCTCGATGATCTCCCGTTTGATCGCTACGGGGTGGTCGCGGCGGACCAGGTAGGTGAACTTGGTGCTGGGTGTCTCGACGGCCTTGCGGCGGTCCTCCAACCAGATGTCGGTGACCCTGCCGAGGGCGTCGTGGGTAACGTCCTGGCGCTTGCCGTTGGGGTCGGTGTGACCACGGGTCTGGCCCCACGCGGGGTCGAAGTCCGTGGTGGTGACATGGTTCTTGGCGTTGGTGACCTTGGTCTGGGTGGTGAGCCCGTTCACCATGGTGAAGACCGTGGTCGAGGCGCCCGTGGCGGGGCTCGTGGCGTACTCGGCGCGGCCGTAGGCGTCGTAGCGGTTCTCGGCGGTGGTCTGATAGGTCGCTGTGGTGCCGTTGTGCGACGCCAGACGCTCCGTTTTGGTCACCAGAGCGCGGGTGGGCACGGCACCGTGGGCCGTCTGGCCGTCGTAGAAGTTGCGGGTATCGGAGATGACCTGCTTCGAGCGGTCCACGGCGGCGTCACAGGCCGCCGCGACCTTCTCGATCCGTTTGACGCTGTCGAGCAGGTTGGGTTCACCCGTGTTGTCGGCGTACCAGGTTCTGACGCAGGTGTCGTCCTTGGCCGCTGCCGTCTTCTCCTGGGGAGTCGCGGTGGCGGGCACCACATGGCCGAGGTCCTCTGCCTCGATGATGCGACCGGTGGGAACCGCGGTGTCGTAGGTGACCGTGGACTTCGTCTCGCGCCATCCGCCGGAGGCGAGGGCGGTGAAGCCGCGGGTGAGCCGGGGCTGGACGAGGGTGGCCCGGGTGGTGGCCCAGGGCTTGGTCTGGGTCGCGGTGTGGTGCTTCCAGGGGTGTTTGATGACCTTGCTGGTGATCTTGCCGTCGTCGTAGACGGCCGATTCCAGCTCGAAGCCGAGGTAGTCTTCGTCGTCGGTGTGGGCGGTACCGCCGGAGTCGGTGACCTGGGCGACCCGAGTGCCTCCGCCGGGGAGCTTGTCACCGTGCAGACCCTGGAAGTAGGTGTAGTCGATTCGGCTGCGCCTGCCGCTCTCCGGGCCGGAGGTGACGCTGACCTTTCCGTATCCCTGCCAGTCGCCCCAGGTCAGCATCTTCTCGGGGGTGATGCCGTCCGGCTTGGAGTGCCGCCATCCGGCCGGGCCGAGGTAGTCGTAGCGAGTGACCATCTTCTCGCCCCCGCCGGTGCGGTCGGTCTGGACCACCTCACCGACGACGTACTTGTGGAACCAGTCCTCGATGGGCTCCACATTGCCCGGGGCCGCCCACATGACGGGGTAGCAGCGCTTGGTGGACTTGCCCGGCTGGGGGAGCGTGGGAACGGTGCACTCGGCGGGCTTGTAGTTGATGTCCAGCTGTCCGCCGGTGTCGTTGAGGACCGTGGTGAGACGGAAACGACGGAACGGGGAGATGTTGTCGCCGTCGACATCGACCCGGTTGTCGAGCTGGGTACCGAACAGCTCGAGCAGGGGCATCTTCACGACGGTGCCGGCCCGGCCCTCGTGTTCGATACTCGACAGCCACAGGGCCTGGGACGCGTCACCGTTGTCGAGGAAGGTATGGCGGAACTTCCAGGCGTCCACGTCCTGGTAGCCCGTGGTGCCCTTGCGCATCTGGGTCACCACGGATGTGAGGAGCTTGGTCGTGAAGAACGTCAGCGACCGCTGGTCGGCGGAGCATTTGACGTCGGGCTTGCACTCCCGGTCCACCGGAACATCCGGCCAGTGGGCGGCGTTGGCCTTGGTGCGGTTGGACTCGCCGCAGTTGAAGGGGGCGCCGGACAGACAGCGCTCGGCGATCCCGAACACGACTCTGGCGGGCGCCTCGGTCGTGTAAACCTGACCGTCACGCTGTCCGTAGTCGATACGCTTGAGATAGCCCCCGCGGTGGTAGGGCGTTCCGTTGACGTCCGTCTTGCCGTTCAGGGCGTAGTGATTGGTCTCCTTGCCGTAGTAGTAGGAGATCACATTGCCGTGAATGTCCTTGACGTAGTCGAGGTTCCAGCGCCACACCTGCTGACAGTTCGCCTTGCTGAAGTCGGCGTTGTAGCAGGGTTCACCGGCGTCGTCGCCGAAGACGGGTGCGGTCCAGGCGGAATGGGTCTCCTCCTTGCCCGCGGTCCAGCCCGGCAGTTGACTCCGGCCGAAGAAGTGCTGCTTACCGTCGGGCGTGGTCACCTTCCAGTGCCCTCCGGAGACCCCGCCGACCTTCTCGATCGTCGAGCCGTCGGGGTCGGCGAGCCGCCATTTGTCAGTGGTGTCGTCCAGGATGACCTGGGTCGCGCTCCCGTTGAGCATCATCGTGGCGTTGTCGAAGGCCCAGCACTGTTCGGCCGAGGTGTCGTGGCCGTCCTCCGCGCAGGGCTTGTAACTACGCTCGATATAGCCGGGTTCGTAGCTGAAGCCTTCACCGACCCAGGAGCCCTGGTTATTGGTGGCCGAGGTGCGGCCGTCGGTCGACTGCGAAGAGTACGACAGGCCGACCGTCGGCGCGAGGCCGCCCGGGACCGGGACCGTACGCATCGGATAGGACCAGGAGAATCCACCGGTCGACTCGGCGACACTCCAGGTCGCGGAGGGCGACAGACCGGTCGCTCCGTAGTCGCCCTGAGAGGAGGAGGGGCTCGAGACGACGGCGAACAGGGATGCGGTCCGGTCCGTACCGCCAAAGGCTCCGCCCGGAGCCGAGGGGCTCGCTGGTACCTCCGCGCTGACGGTTCGCTCAGTCGAGTCGTTGACAGTGGCGAGAGCCTCGGGAAGCGCGGGGCAGGCTGCGCTTCCTGGGTTCGCGATGGCGCTGCACGAAGGAAGTCGCACGAGGCGCAGACGGGATCCGTAGGAGCCGCCGAACCCTTCGGCGAAGGCAGAGTAGTCGACCGTCAGCCGGACCTTGGCCGCCGTCCGTGAGCCGTCCGTACGCTGTACGCGCAGAACGGCACCCGCTCCGAGAGCGGCGGCACGCGCCGTGGGCAGGACCTCGACCCTGACCTTGGACGGAACGCTCTCCGTGGGGGTCGATCGAGCCGAGGAGTTCTCAGGGTTCCGGGGCTTCGGGGCGTCGACCGCAATGGGCAGTCCGCCGACAGTGACCGGTGCGAGCTTCGCTCCTTGGGTGGAAACCTGCAGCTCGCCGGTGCCGCCCTTGGGCCATACGGCCGAATCGAGTCGGCGTAAGGCGGCTTTGGAGGTCCGGTCCACGGGCCGCGGCAGGCTCTTGGCGTCCTTCACTCGCACCGGGTCGGCCACGTTCTGGACCCCTGGTCTGTCCGTCCTTCCGAGGGTTTCGGCCGCGAAGGACACGCCTTGGACCGTAGTGCCCGCCAGGACCAGCGAGAGACCCGTGACGATCAGGGTCCTGACGTGTCTGGGTATGCGCCGGCTGAGTAGTCGGCCTTGCTGATGTCTCATGGAACTCCGTCGATGGTGTGGGAACGGGATTCGGGAACATGGATCCATGTCGGACCGCGGGCAGCCCGAACCGGCCCGTCGGTCCGGGCTTGCCGCCGGGAGAAAGTGCGTCGTCCGGGGGGGCTTCGCGGCCGGTGTGCCCGGACCTGATGGTCCGGGCACACCGGTGGAACGGGGAGGCGGGTCACATGTGAGGGAGGGCCGTCAGACCGGACATCTGACGGATAGCGACGGGGTCGGCCGCGCCGTTGTAGGCGCGGATCTCGTCCAGGGCCCCGGCGAAGTACTCGCTGCCGCCTCCCAGAGCCGAACGGCCGACCTGAAGACCGCCCTTGGCAGGCCACAGGGTGTTGTCGACTCCGTGCGCGCTGCTCGCGAGCTGGCCGTTGACGTAGAGCCTGACCTCATTGGCGACGGCGTCGTAGACGGCCGCGAGATGCTGACCGGACCCCCCAGTGTCGGGGAGTTCCACGTCGTCGGCGAACGTCTTCACGGTGGCCGTCGCCGCGTCGGAGTCCGCGACCGCCAACTCCCACTTGGAGGGCTCGGTACCGGAGGGCGGACGGTAGCGCACCACGAGGCGGTTCGCCGACGTCCCCGGAAGAGACAGCACCGTTTGCGCCTTGGGCGAGTCGATTGCGGCGATCCGCGCCCGGGCCGTCAAGGTGAAACTTGCCGCGCCGGTGACCGGGGCAACCGTGGTCGCGGCGTAGTCGTCAAGGCCGTCGAGTGTGAGGTGCCCGTCACCCACCAGGGCCGCCGGGTCCCAGAGGGGATCGGCCGGACGGTAGATCTGTGCACCTCCGGCGAGGTTCAACGGCTGACCACCACCGGTCTCGGGGGATGCCGACCCCGATACGTCGAGCTGCCAGTACCCCTTCCGCTCGGGCTTGAGAGTCATCAGCTCCGCCACCTCACCCGGCGGAAGAATCCGGTCGAAGGCCCGCACCTCGGCGATGTCCCCGGTGAAGTGGTCACCGTAACCGCTCTTCGCCGTGGCACGGCCGATCTGAAGCGATCCGTAGGACCGCCAAACGGAGTCCCTCTTGGCACTGCCCTTCAGGTCCTTGTTGACATAGAGCCGCACGTCGGACGTCTGGGCGTCGTAGACGCCGGTGAGCAGAACCCACTGGTCCTTGACCGGTGCGACTCCGGTAGCGACGGCCTGCCAGTCTCCCAGGGCGTCCACGTCGGCGACCGGGAGCGAGAACGCCCATGTTGCCGCGACGGCGTCGTAGCCCAGGGTGAAACCCGGTTCCCCGGTCCCGTCCTGGCTGACGACGACGGCATCGCGGGTCAGATCGGTGGGGCGTACCCAGGCACTGACACTGAAGCTCTTGTCGCTGCCGAGGACGGTCTCACCGGAGTCGAGGTACCCACCAGAGGTTCCGTCGAAGCGTGCCGCCGCGTCGGCTCTCCCACCGGGGCCCTCCACCCCGAAGGTGATGCCGGAGCCCGCGTCGGCGGAGAACTTGCCCGTTTCGTCATGAGCTGAGGCACTGCCCGCCTCGTCGGCCAGATTCCACTGGCTGACGACCGGCCTTCCCTCACTCACCAGGAAGGAGTGCAGTGCTCGGGCGCCGGTGTTCCCGGCCCGGTCGACCGCCAGCACCTCCACCCAGTGGCGTCCGGACCTGGTGGGCGTCCAGGAGACCGATACGGCACCGCCGGCACCGGTCGGTGTCAGCGCGGGCGAGGCTGTGGAGACCTTGTTGCCGAAAGCGTAGTGGTACTTGACCACGTCGTTGTCGGGATGGGAGTCATTGGGGTTGGGCGCGAAGGTGAAGGTACCGGTGGTACCCACCCCGTCGTGGTAGACGGTGTCCGACGGATACTGCTTGGACAGGACGTTCGGTGCTCCGGGGAGCGTCGAGTCGTAGATGAACTCGCACCGCTGAGCACTTCCCTCATAGCTCCACGGGCCCCAGCCGTCCCCGTCGAAGGCACGGGCGCTCCAGTAGACGACGGTGTTCTGGGGAATGCTCTTTCTTACGGTGTGGGTGAATCTGGTGCCTGGGATGGGTGCCAGGTAGCCGGTGTCGTAGGTGTAGGACCGTGGCTGCCCGCCTTGGGTCCAGTCGACCTTGAACTGCACTTTGACCTTGTCGGTCTGCGCCTTGCCGTGGTCGGGGTCGACGGCCTGGACTTGGAGCACCGGGGGCTTCTCGGTGTAGAGACGGTCGGCCGCGCCCCAAACGCACGCTCCGCGGTCGGTGGACATGTCGTCGGTCTTGATCTGCCGGGGCAGAGTGTTGTACCGGACCGAGAGATAGGCATTTCCGCAAATCCGCTTCCACTCGGCGAATCGGCTCTCGTCAGCCGCGCGCAGCCCCAGGGTCATGGACGACCAGCCTTCGTCGGCCGCCTTGCGGACCTGTCCGGTGAGCCCACCGGTGGGGCCGCTCTCGAAGTGCAGATTGGCCTGGCTGGAGCAGGACGTCGGCGAGATGGCCTTGTCGACGGTCTCCACGTGGTCCACCCAATCGTCCCTGGTGTTGGACCAGTTGCTGGACGAGGTGACCGAGTAGTTTCTGCCGCCGACCCGGTACAGCCGGATGGGTTCGGCCCGCGGTGTGGCGCTGTAGATGTGCGCCACCCGTGCGGAGAACGTGGCTCCCAGGATCTGCTTGCCCTGATAGGAGGAGACCGGCATGGTGAACAGGAGCCGGCGGACGTCGACGCCGTTGCAGGACACGGGGTTGTAGTCGGTGGGACATTGGCCGACGCCCGCGCTGTCCGTGTACTTCCAGTCCTGTTCGGTCGGCATCCCGGACATCACACCGGTCCACGCCGTGCGGTGACTGGTCTTGGTGATGGGGTCGATGACCACCGGGAACACCGTGCCCGCCCCGCGGAGAAGCGTTTGATCCGGCACGAGGGTCATGGTGCCGTTCCCCAGCTCCAAGCCGACCTCGGTGCTCCGGCCGCCACCACCGGGGCTCTCCAGAACGTGGGCCGTACGAGCGGCTGAACCCGCTCTACCGGAGACACGGGCCGCAGGCGCTGGTTCACGGACGGATGCGGAGTCCCACATGACCGGCTTGCCAGCCTCGAAGACCGTACCGCCCGCAGCCGAGTCCTCCGCCTTCAAGGCGCCCGAGGCGCTCTTGGCGAACCGTAACCCGCGCGTGTCCAAACCGAAGTTGATCCGGGCCAGCCGGGGGTCGGCAGCTGCCTCGGGCGTCTTGACCACCAGCAGATGCCCGAAACCGTCGGCCTCGGCCTGCACCCGGAGGTCCACCCCCGGCAGGGCGTCGGGGTAGGTGGCGGTGTCACCCTGGACGACCGGGGTCGGCAGTCTGCCGTACGGCCACGTCACCGACATGACCCGGCCGGTGCGCTCCATGGAGACAAAGGGCTTGTCGGCGTCACCGGACGACAGCTCCAGGTCGACCGTCGCGGCTTTGGGCCGCCAGATCCCGTCCGCAGCTCGTTGCAGGGTTGTGTCGACGTCCACCCAACGGCCGTCACGGACGGCGTTGACCGGCTCCGTATAGTGGCGGGTCGTGAAGGCACCGTCGGGCTCGGCGAAGGTCTCCGTACGCTCTCCACGCAGACGGAGAACCTCGACCTGCTGACCGGTCCTGCGGGCAGTGGCTTGTGCCTGTTCCTCCTGCAGAGCCGTCAGTGCGGACCGTGTCGTCGTAGCCGCAGGTCTCGCCCGGTCCGCCCGGTTCGGTTCCTTCGGCAGGACGGCAAGACCACCGGCCACGGCAGAGGCTGTGACGACGGCCACCAGCACGCCACGTGACACGCTGCCCAGCTTGATCCGTCTTCTCACCGTGTCTCCACCTCTGCCATGTGTCACCCGGCGTCTTCGGGTCCGCCCGTCTTCGGCGGAGTGATCGATCCTTCGATTCCTCATCAGCGGACCACCGCGCCCATGGCCGTGCCGTCTGCGGGAATGCCACCCTCGCCGGGACGGAGTGTCCGAGTCGGAGCGCCGCCCGAAGCGACGTTCCAATCAAAGGTGTGCACGGCCCGTCCCTCGACGGGGCCGTAGGGCATACCGACGAGCAGTCCTTCGGGCGTCGCCCCGACACTCATCCCCGCGAGTTGACGGGGTGCGGGCTGCGCGGGGATACCGTCGCCCGGCTCGATCCACTGATCGGAGACCCCGATCGGTCCGATCAGCGGGAAGATCTGGATCCCGCCCTTGTCGCGATGCTCCTCGGTGGATTCCTCACCGGGGACCCCGACAGCCAGACGGGCGGTCGTGGTGGTGGCGACACCGGATGAGGTGTTGACCGCGGCGAGCCGCTGCCCGAAGAAGTCACCCGCCTCGGCTTCGCCGCCGACGTCGGGCATGTTCTGATCGATCCATGCGTCCTCGACGAAGCCGCCGGCGGTGGTCACACGGAATGTCTGCGCGGCACCCGCGTCCACGGTGGTGGACAGGTCCTCGCCCGGTACTCCGACCACGATCAGAGATTCGTTGGCGGGACTGGCCACACTGGCCCGGTACGGAATCATCGCGAGCGCCGTCCCGAAACCGTCACCACGCTCCTCGGCACCGGTGACACTGGCGGCGTCCTGGCCGAGGCCGAGCAGGGGCTTGGGATACCCCGCGACCAGCGTGTGACTGAACACGGCGATGACGCCCGCGAAAGTCACCGGACCCAGCGACTCGCCGGGGGCACTCACCGCGAAATGGTGGGCAGTGGAACTCAGGGAGGCGGCGTACCGGTCTCCGCGCTCGGCCACACCGGGCACCTCACCACCATTGCCGGTGTCCTGACTGATGACGACAGTGGTCTGCGCGGTGCCATGGATATAGAAGAAGTGCCCGGCGTCCTCCGCGGTGCCGATGGACTCGCCAGGGGCGCCGAGGACCAGGAACGGGACACCGCCCGCGGTCTTGCCCGCGGTCAGGGCGTAGCCGGTCCAGTCGCCCCGTTCAGGCGCTCCGCCGAGAGATCTGCCGGCTCCTTGGAGGTGTTCCTTGACAGGCGCACCGCCGTTGATGCCTGCCGTTGAACCGTAGACGATATGGACCAGGCCGGTGTCGACGATAGTGTCGAGGTCCTCATAGGGGGTGCCGATGACGAGGTCGGAGCAGCCGTCGAGGTTGGCGTCGTAGACGGCCAGAGCGTGACCGTACTGGTCACGGGACTCGGGAGCCCCGGGGATCCCGGCTGAGCCCTGGGAGAGTTGAACCGCACCCTTGCCGCCGCCGTAGACGACGGTAACCCTCCCGGCTCCGGCCAGGCCCGATACGGTGGCCTCGGGATCTGAGACCGCCGTATCGCGGATACCGTCACCATTGAAGTCCGACTCCGCACCCGCGCACGTCCCCGCAGTGGTCAGCGCCGCCGCCGGGGAGACGGGCGACGAGCCGAGGACCAGCACCAGCGCGCTCGCCGTGGCTGCGCTCGCCCAGCGTCGAAGAGACAACGGCTGACATTGCCTGAAACTCGCTACTAATGATCTGACTATCACGCTTCGTTCTCAATTCCTCTCGTGGCGTTCTGCCTTGATGAGCGTGCATCAGCGCAAGCCCGATGCGAGGGGGAACCCGCAGGCGGACACACCTGCGGGGCGGCCAGTGTGTTCCTTTGGCCCCGACCTTCTGTGTATGTCATAAATGGCACTGCGCGAGGCTTACGCACGGCAGGAGAGTCGTCAAGAGCAGGGTGTGCCGCGAGTGGCCGAAATGAACTGCCGTGACGGTGGGGGAGAGGGCCGTAGGTGAAGGCTCAGGAGGCGTGCCACCGTGAGCACTCCGGTGACCAGGAGGGACTCCAGGAGCAACTTGCATGAGCACAAGCCCTCAAGGAAAAAAGACGCCGCCGCACCCCTCTCGACCCGTGGTGCATCGGGTCGGCGCGGGGTGCGGCGGCGTCTGGAGGGTGTTCGGCTTTTAGATGTCGCGGAAGATCTCGATCTGCGCGCCCACCGAGTTCAGGCGCTCGGCCAACTCCTCGTAGCCGCGGTTGATGACATAGACGTTGCGCAGGACGGAGGTGCCCTCGGCGGCCATCATCGCCAGGAGGACCACGACCGCGGGGCGCAGGGCGGGCGGGCACATCATTTCGGCGGCGCGCCAGCGGGTGGGGCCCTCGACCAGGACGCGGTGGGGGTCGAGGAGCTGGAGGCGGCCGCCGAGGCGGTTGAGGTCGGTGAGGTAGATGGCCCGGTTGTCGTAGACCCAGTCGTGGATCAGGGTCTGGCCCTGGGCCGAGGCCGCGATCGCGGCGAAGAACGGGACGTTGTCGATGTTCAGTCCCGGGAACGGCATGGGGTGGATCTTGTCGATCGGCGCCTCCAGTTTGGAGGGGCGTACCGTCAGGTCCACCAGCCGGGTGCGGCCGTTGTCCGCCGTGTACTCGGTGGAGCGGTCGTGGTCGAGACCCATCTCCTCCAGGACCGCCAGCTCGATCTCCAGGAACTCGATCGGCACCCGGCGGATCGTCAGCTCGGACTCCGTCACCACCGCGGCGGCCAGCAGGCTCATCGCCTCGACCGGGTCCTCGGAGGGGGAGTAGTCGACGTCCACGTCGATGGTGGGGACGCCGTGGACGGTCAGGGTCGTGGTGCCGATGCCCTCGACCTCGACGCCGAGCGCCTCCAGGAAGAAGCAGAGGTCCTGGACCATGTAGTTGGAGGAGGCGTTGCGGATGACCGTGACACCGTCGTGCCGGGCCGCGGCCAGCAGCGCGTTCTCGGTCACGGTGTCGCCGCGTTCGGTCAGGACGATGGGGCGTTCCGCGGTGGCCGGGCGCTCGACCCTGGCGTGGTAGAGGCCCTCCGTCGCGGTGACGTCGAGGCCGAAGCGGCGGAGCGCGATCATATGCGGCTCGATGGTCCGGGTGCCCAGGTCGCAGCCGCCCGCGTACGGCAGACGGAAGTTGTCCACGCGGTGCAGCAGGGGGCCGAGGAACATGATGATCGAGCGGGTACGGCGGGCCGCGTCCGCGTCGATGGCGTCCAGGTCCAGCTTGGCCGGGGGCACGATCTCCAGGTCCATGCCCTCGTTGATCCAGCGGGTCCGGACGCCGATCGAGTTGAGGACTTCGAGGAGCCGGTAGACCTCCTCGATCCGGGCGACCCGGCGCAGTACGGTCCGGCCCTTGTTGAGCAGGGAGCCGCAGAGCAGGGCGACACAGGCGTTCTTGCTCGTCTTGACGTCGATCGCCCCGGAGAGACGCCGTCCGCCGACCACGCGCAGATGCATGGGGCCCGCGTATCCGAGGGAGACGATCTCACTGTCGAGCGCTTCCCCGATGCGCGCGATCATCTCAAGGCTGATGTTCTGGTTACCGCGCTCGATGCGATTGACCGCGCTCTGGCTGGTGCCGAGCGCCTCGGCGAGCTGACTCTGTGTCCAGCCACGATGCTGCCGGGCGTCACGGATGAGCCTGCCGATGCGTACGAGGTAGTCGTCTGCCATGCGGTAGAGGTTATCTCAGATATGAGATGAGGCGCGCGTTGGGGGTGTCAACCGGGTGAGCCGTACGCGCCGCGACCGCCGTGCTTCTGACGCTCCGTCGGCGAGGCCGCGACGGCAAGCGGAGGGGAGCCGTTCGGGCGATACACGCTCACCTGCCCCCGTATCACCAGGCTATTCCCGGCCGTTGCCGTGGGGCGAATCCCGCCATGCGGGGGGCGCGTCGGGCGGGGGCGGCCGTCCGAAGTGGTGCGGTCCGTTCGGGGGAATGACGCAGGGGAGTGTCCGCGTATGGGAGGGCGTGTCGGGAATATCCCTGATGGTGCGAGCGGCGTTCCGTGTCGGACGTCACGTACCGGACGCGGCGTCGATGACGTCGTCCAGTACGTCCCGGGAGCGCTTCAGCTCGGCGATCATCCCGTTGATCCGGTCCCGCTCCGCGGTCAGCCAGACCGCCAACTGGGGTGTCGCCGTCTCCGCGGGACCCCCGTCCGTGTCCCGCATGCACGGCAGGACCCGGCCGACCATCTCGCTGTTCAGCCCGGCCGCGAACAGCTCCTGGATATGGACCACCCGGTCCACCGCACGCTCGGCGTACTCCCGGTGCCCGCCGGGGGTACGGTCGGAGACCAGCAGCCCCCGCTTCTCGTAATAGCGCAGGGACCGCTCACTCACCCCGGTGCGCCGGGCCAGTTCACCGATCCGCATGCCACGCCCCCGTATCCGCAGTCCGTCCGTGTCATCGGCTGTCATCGGCCGTCGTCGTCGCCGTCGGCCGTCGCCGACTTGAACCTGACACGGATGTCAGATTCTACGGTACGGGCATGACGAACTCCCCTCTCCTCACGCCCTTCGCCCTCGGCTCCCTCCACCTCCCGAACCGGATCGTGATGGCCCCCATGACCCGCTACCGGGCCGCCGACGACGGGACCCCGCTGCCCGTTGTCGCCGACTACTACGCCCAGCGCGCCGGCGCCGGACTGCTGATCACCGAGGGGATCTGGCCCAGCAGCGCCGGTCAGGCGGGGTGGCGGATGCCCGGTCTGGAGACCGCGGCGCACATCCGCGGCTGGCGCGCCGTCACCGACGCCGTCCACACGGTCGGGGGCCGGATCTACGCCCAGCTGATGCACGGCGGGCGGCACGGGCACCCGCTGTCCCGGATCGACGGCGACGTGCCCGCGGGGCCGTCCGCCGTACCGCTGCCCGACCCGGTCCACATCCGGGACGGCGGCAAGGCCGCGCCGCCGCTGCCGCGGGCCATGACCACCGAGGAGGTACGGCAGGCGGTACGCGATCATGTCGCCGCCGCCCGCAACGCGATCGAGGCCGGCTTCGACGGCGTCGAACTGCACGGCGCCAACAGCTACCTCATCCACCAGTTCCTGGGCGACAACACCAATCTGCGCGACGACGCCTACGGCCGGGGGAGCGTCGCCGACCGGATCCGCTTCCCGCTGGAGGTCGTCACCGCGGTCGCGGACGCCGTCGGGGCCGGGCGTACGGCGCTGCGGCTGTCGCCGGGGAATCCGCAGGAGGGCATGGTCGAGCGGGACCCGGGCCCCGTCTACCGCCCCCTCGTCACCGAGGTGAACCGGCTCGGCCTCGCCTATCTCCATCTCGTCGACGACGACCGCTACCCGGCCCTCGACGAGCTGCTGCCGCTCTGGGACGGCCCGGTGATCGCCAACATCGGCGAGAACCGCGAGCCGACCACCCGGCGGGGCGGTGAGGCCGTCCTGGAGCGCGGCATCGCCGACCTCGTCTCGTACGGCCGCTCCTTCATCGCCAACCCGGACCTGCCGGAACGATTCGCCGCCGGTGCGCCGCTGAATGAGATCGACCACACCCACCTCTACACCCATGGCGCCCGGGGCTATACCGACTACCCCCGGCACGGTGCCGTCCCCGCCCGGACGCCGGTCGGGGTGTGAGGTTTCGGCGCAGGTGGGCAGGGGTGCCGCCCGGCGTGCGGGCGGGGTGCGGCCGGGCCGGTGGCGCCCGCCCGGCGCCCTGGGCGAACGGGTACGCGCGGGCGCCTCCGTGAGGCGCCACGGAGGTGCCCGCGCATGACCGCGACGCGGCGATGTACTAGAGTTATCTCGACATCGAGATAACTGCCCGGGCGTACCGCAGTCGCCATCCCGGTAAGGGTTACCTAACTAAGCCCTACCTTAGTGGATCGATGAGGGGCCATGGCGGCAGCATGACGTAGTACGCGCACTTTGATGAAGGAGACTGTCGTGTCGGCGAACAGCTTCGACGCCCGCAGCACGCTGCGCGTGGGCGACGAGTCGTACGAAATCTTCCGGCTGGACCAGGTCGAGGGCTCCGCGCGGCTGCCCTACAGCCTGAAGGTGCTGCTGGAGAACCTCCTCCGCACCGAGGACGGCGCGAACATCACCGCCGACCACATCCGGGCGCTCGGTGGCTGGGACTCCCAGGCCCAGCCGAGCCAGGAGATCCAGTTCACGCCGGCCCGCGTCATCATGCAGGACTTCACGGGTGTCCCCTGCGTCGTCGACCTCGCCACCATGCGCGAGGCCGTCAAGGAGCTGGGCGGCGACCCGGCGAAGATCAACCCGCTGGCCCCGGCCGAGCTGGTCATCGACCACTCCGTCATCGCCGACAAGTTCGGCACCCGCGACTCCTTCGCCCAGAACGTCGAGCTGGAGTACGGCCGCAACAAGGAGCGCTACCAGTTCCTGCGCTGGGGCCAGACCGCGTTCGACGAGTTCAAGGTCGTCCCGCCCGGCACCGGCATCGTCCACCAGGTGAACATCGAGCACCTGGCCCGTACCGTGATGGTCCGAGGCGGTCAGGCGTACCCCGACACCCTCGTCGGCACCGACTCCCACACCACCATGGTCAACGGCCTCGGTGTGCTGGGCTGGGGCGTCGGCGGCATCGAGGCCGAGGCCGCGATGCTCGGCCAGCCGGTCTCCATGCTCATCCCGCGCGTCGTCGGCTTCAAGCTGACCGGTGAGCTGACTCCCGGCACCACCGCCACCGACCTGGTGCTCACCATCACCGAGATGCTGCGCAAGCACGGCGTCGTCGGCAAGTTCGTCGAGTTCTACGGCGAGGGCGTGGCCGCCACGTCGCTGGCCAACCGCGCCACCATCGGCAACATGTCGCCGGAGTTCGGCTCCACCGCCGCGATGTTCCCGATCGACGACGAGACGCTGAAGTACCTGCGGCTGACCGGCCGCTCCGAGCAGCAGGTCGCGCTGGTCGAGGCGTACGCCAAGGAGCAGGGTCTCTGGCTGGACCCGGCCGCCGAGCCCGACTTCTCCGAGAAGCTGGAGCTGGACCTCTCCACCGTCGTCCCCTCCATCGCCGGACCGAAGCGCCCGCAGGACCGGATCGTCCTCGCGAACGCCGCCGAGCAGTTCGCCCTGGACGTCCGCAACTACGTCGAGGACGACGAGGAGGCGGGCAAGGAGTCCTTCCCGGCCTCGGACGCCCCCGCCGCCGCCAACGGTGTGCCGTCGCGCCCGACGCTGGTCACGGCCCCCGACGGCTCGACGTACGAGATCGACCACGGCGCCGTCACCGTCGCCGCGATCACCTCCTGCACCAACACCTCCAACCCGTATGTCATGGTCGCCGCCGCCCTGGTGGCCAAGAAGGCGGTCGAGAAGGGCCTCACCCGCAAGCCGTGGGTGAAGACGACCCTCGCCCCGGGTTCGAAGGTCGTGACCGACTACTTCGACAAGGCGGGTCTGACCCCCTACCTCGACAAGGTCGGCTTCAACCTCGTCGGCTACGGCTGCACCACCTGCATCGGCAACTCCGGCCCGCTGCCGGAGGAGGTCTCCAAGGCCGTCAACGAGCACGACCTGGCCGTCACCTCGGTGCTCTCCGGCAACCGCAACTTCGAGGGCCGGATCAACCCCGACGTCAAGATGAACTACCTGGCGTCCCCGCCGCTGGTCGTCGCCTACGCCCTCGCCGGTTCGATGAAGGTCGACATCACCCGGGACGCCCTGGGCATCGACCAGGACGGCAAGCCGGTCTACCTCCAGGACATCTGGCCGTCCGAGGCCGAGGTCAACGACGTCGTCGCCAACGCCATCGGCGAGGACATGTTCAACAAGTCCTACCAGGACGTCTTCGCGGGCGACGCCCAGTGGCAGGCGCTGCCGATCCCGACCGGCAACACCTTCGAGTGGGACCCCGAGTCCACCTACGTCCGCAAGCCCCCGTACTTCGAGGGCATGCAGATGGAGCCCTCGCCGGTGAACGACATCGCCGGCGCCCGGGTGCTGGCCAAGCTGGGCGACTCGGTCACCACCGACCACATCTCCCCGGCCGGTGCCATCAAGGCCGACACCCCGGCCGGCAAGTACCTCACGGAGCACGGCGTCGAGCGCCGCGACTTCAACTCCTACGGCTCGCGCCGTGGCAACCACGAGGTCATGATCCGGGGCACCTTCGCCAACATCCGGCTGCGGAACCAGATCGCACCGGGTACCGAGGGCGGCTTCACCCGCGATTTCACCCAGGCCGACGCGCCGGTGTCGTTCATCTACGACGCCTCCCGCAACTACATCGAGCAGGGCATCCCGCTGGTGATCCTCGCGGGCAAGGAGTACGGCTCCGGCTCCTCCCGCGACTGGGCCGCCAAGGGCACCGCGCTGCTCGGTGTGAAGGCCGTCATCGCCGAGTCGTACGAGCGCATCCACCGCTCGAACCTGATCGGCATGGGCGTCCTCCCGCTCCAGTTCCCGGAGGGCGCGAGCGCCGCGGCCCTGGGCCTGACCGGCGAGGAGACCTTCTCCTTCACCGGTGTGACCGAGCTGAACGAGGGCACCACGCCGCGGACGGTCAAGGTCACCACCGACACCGGTGTGGAGTTCGACGCGGTCGTCCGCATCGACACCCCCGGTGAGGCGGACTACTACCGCAACGGCGGCATCATGCAGTACGTCCTGCGGAACCTGATCCGCGGCTGACGCACCGGCACGACGAGGTCTTCACCAGAAGGCCCCAGGGCCGCACCCCGCGCGGGGTGCGGCCCTTCGCGCTGCCGGAACAGCCCGATCCCGGCCCGGGTGCGAGGGTCCCGCCGCAGGCGTCGGCGGCGCCCGGATCGTGCTGATACGTCCCGGTGGTGAAGGCGCGGCCGACCCGGCGGTGCGCGTGGCCGGATAGCGCAGGACCGTCTCCGGTATCGACGGGAAGCCCGCACGGCAGCCCGGTGTCGCGGCGGACGGCGAGACGGGACGCGGTCCCGCGTCGGCCGGGTCCCCGAGGGAAGGCACGGCCCTCCCGGGCGGTCGGGACCCGCCGTCGGCGGCCGTCCGCCGAGCCCTTCGGGCCCGCTCCCGGGGGCGTTTCCGCGGTCGCCGTCTACCCGGGGCAAGGCGTACCGGACGATCTTCGTGAGGGTTTCCGGGGGGAATTCGTTCCAAGTGATGGCGGCGAATTCCAGCCATTTCGCAGAGGGTCGGAGATCGACCGGATTCTCCTTCATGTCACCCGCGCTCGCGTTACTCGCCGCCGGCGCGGCCTCGGTCACCCGGTCGGTGGCATTGCCCGGTATTCCGATGGCGAATCCACCGTTGACGCCCGATGACCGCTTCTTTCGATCCGCCCCGGCTTCCACGGTATTGCTCCATTCCGGAGGGTGTTCAGCCGTTTCGAAGGAGTTCCGGATGGGGCGGTCGGCGCGGGGCGGCGGAGTGAATTCGAGGTCGGTGGCGGCCGGCCGCGCGGTGGTCGAAGCGGTCGGTACCGGCGGGTCGGCGGCGGGATGGGGGCGGGGGCGGCGGCGGGGGACGGCCGGCCCGAGCCGGTGTCCTGGTGCGGCCGTCACGGGGCTCCTTCCCCCGGGAACCGGGCTCTCCCTCGGTGCCGCTCCTGCTTGGCAACGTTGTCAGAAGAGTGGGCGCGCGCCGGCGGGAAGGCGGCTGCCGGTATGTGTCAAGAGGGCCGGTGCGGTGGCGGGCGCGATCATGGCGCGATGTGCTTGGAATCGGCCATTCCGCGAAGAACGATCAGGTCATACGTGCTGTCGCCGCTTCGCCGCATGTCAGGAGAGGGGCGGCGGGGCACCCCGCCGATGGGGCGGGGGAGATATCCGTACGGTCTCAACTAGGGAAAGACTGAAGGCGAACCTTGCTCTTGATCTTGCTCCCCCTGAGGGAAGTGGACTATACCTGTCGGCGTCCGAGCGGGTGTCCGATGACACCGCCCGGGCCAGGGGGAACGGGCGGGTGGGACGCCGTGTGCCGTAAAACGCGATGACCACCGCCGGGGCTCCCGAAGAAAGGTGCACTACCCAAGCTTTACTGGTTTTCCCCCTGCGGGAAATCACAGCAATTCACCGCGGTGGCGGGGCCCTTCGCCGGGAGGCGAGACGGACGGGGCGACTTGTTCACCGCCTGAGTCCTGATGAAGGCGAGGACTTGAGCATGGGATCCACCTCCGTCCACGAGAACGGCGGTCTCGGCCGTCGCAAGCTGATGAAGCGTTCCGCGGCGCTCGGCCTGATGACTGTTCCCACGGTGGGCTTTCTGTCCTCCTGTGCCAGCGGCGACAGCGACAAGGACAAGCCCAAGCAGGGCACCAAGTCCGCGAAGAACCCCCTCGCGGTCAACGAGTCGGCACAGCTCGACTTCGTGCTCTTCAACGGCGGTTTCGGCGACAAGTACGCCCGGGACGCCGTCAAGATCTACGAGACGAACTTCCCCAAGGCCACGGTGAAGTTCCACGCCACCCAGGCGATCCAGACCGAGCTCCAGCCGCGCTTCAACGGCGGCACCCCGCCGGACCTGATCGACAACTCCGGCAAAGAGCAGATGGACATGGGCGTCCTCGTCGCCCAGAAGCAGCTCACCGACCTCACGACGCTGCTCGACGCCCCGTCCTACGACGACCCGAAGAAGAAGGTTCGCGACACCCTGCGGCCCGGCATCGTCGAGATGGGCCAGTTCGAGGGCGACCCGGTGTGGATGCTCTACTACGCCTACACCGTCTACGGCGTCTGGTACTCGCAGAAGCTCCTCGACTCGCTCGAGGTCGAGTACCCGCAGACCTGGGACCAGATGCTGGAGGTCTGCAAGAAGGCCAAGGCCAAGGGCATCGCGGCCTGGACGTACGCGGGTGTCCACCCGTACTACATCCCGTTCACGCTCTACCCGATGATCGCCAAGCGCGGCGGCCCCGACGTGATCAAGGCGATCGACAACCTGGAGCCGAACGCCTGGAAGCACGCCGCGGTCAAGGACTGTTTCGAGGCGTACTACGAGCTGAAGAAGAAGGGTTACGTCCTCGACGGCACCCCGGGCCTGGACCACATCCAGTCGCAGACCAAGTGGACCGAGGGCAAGGCGCTCTTCATCCCCAACGGCTCGTGGGTGGAGAACGAGGCCGCCAACACGATGCCGAAGGACTTCAACCTGGCCGTCAGCGCCCCCACGGGCATCGACTCCAGCGACAAGATGCCCTTCGGTACCCTCTGGGCCTCCGGCGGCGAGCCGTTCATCGTCCCCTCCAAGGCGAAGAACCCGCAGGGCGGTATGGAGCAGCTGCGGATCATGCTCTCCGAGGCCTCATCCAAGAACTTCACGCAGTCCGTGAAGTCGCTGAGCGCGCTGGACGGCGGCACCGACGGCATCGAGCTGACCCCGGGCATGAAGTCCGTCGTCGCCGCGCTCAAGACGGCGGGTACGAATGTGGTCAACCCGCGGCTCGGAGACTGGTACGCGGCGCTTCAGAAGGAGAAGATCGGTGCCGCCCTGGGCGAGCTGATGGCGGGCCGGATCACCCCGGCCGAGGCCATCAAGAAGGCCCAGGGTTACGCCGACGAGACCGCCAAGGACTCCTCCATCAAGAAGTTCAAGCGCCAGTGAACCCTGCCGGGGCCCCGTCCGGCCGACCGGGAACGGGGCCCCGGCTCTCCACACGGCACCAGCGGTGCTTTCCGAGGGAAGATCGGGGTCGGTAGGAAATGCAGCACGGTAAGTACCGTTTCATCGCGGGGTTCCTGGTGGTCCCCCTGGCGCTCTACGCGCTCTTCGTCATCTGGCCGTTCATCCAGTCCATCTACTACTCGTTCACGGACTGGACGGGACTCAGTCCCGAGTTCACGATGGTCGGCTTCGACAACTACACCAGGATGTTCGAGGACGACGTCTTCTGGAAGTCGCTCCAGCACAGCCTGACCTTCGCGGTGGCGCTGCCGCTGGTGACGATCGGTCTTGCGCTCTTCTTCGCGTTCATGATCAATGTCGGCGGGCGGCGGCGCAAGGGCGCGGCGATCGCGGGAGTCCGGGGCTCGGGCTTCTACAAGATCGTCTACTTCTTCCCGCAGGTCCTGTCGATCGCGATCGTGGCGCTGCTCTTCAAGTTCGCGTACAACCCCGCGGACGGAGCCATCAACTCGGCGCTGAAGGCCTTCGGCCTGGGCAGCGTCCAGCCCGAGTGGCTGGGGGATCCCGATCTCGCGCTGCTCTGTGTGATGGTCGTCCTCGTCTGGTCGACCGTGGGCTTCTTCGTGGTCCTCTTCTCCGCGGGCATGGCGTCCATCCCCCGGGACTTCTACGAGGCCGCCCTGCTGGACGGCGCCAGCCGCTTCACCACCTTTTTCAAGATCACCCTGCCGCTGCTCTGGGACACCGTGCAGTCCGGGTGGATCTATATGGGCATCCTCGCGCTGGGCGCCGAGTCCTTCGCGGTGGTCCAGATCATGACGGTCGGCCCCAGCGGTGGTGGCCCCGACTACTCGACCATCGTCATGCCGCTGTACGTGTACCAGAAGGCATTCCGCGACGGCCAGGCCGCCTACGCGACGACCATCGGTGTCGCCCTCCTCTTCGTCACCCTGTTGTTCGCGGCAGTGGTGATGCGACTGGGTCGGCGCGAGCGGCTGGAGTACTGAGATGAAGACGACTGACACCACGGCCGAGGACCTGGCCGGCGACGGCGGCCCCGAGGAGACGAAGACGGCCGGAGCGCCCCGGCGGACCGGCTCCGGTTCCGGGGCGGCGAAGGAGAAGTCCGAGGGCGGCGTCCTCAACGTCTTCTCCCACGGAGTGCTGATCATCTGGGCGATCCTGGTGGTGCTGCCGCTGCTCTGGGCGGTGATGTCCTCCGTCAAGACCGACAAGGCGATCTTCACCACGCCGTGGTCGCTGCCGGACAAGCTCCACTTCGAGAACTGGTCGCGCGCCTGGAACGAGGCGCATATGAACGACTACTTCCTCAATACGATCCTGGTGGTGGGCGGCTCCCTGATCGGGACCCTGCTGCTGGGCTCGATGGCCGCCTACGTCCTGGCCCGGTTCGAGTTCCCCGGGAACCGGTTCATCTACTTCCTCTTCATCGGAGGAATGAGCTTCCCGGTCATCCTGGCGCTGGTGCCGCTGTTCTACGTCCTCCAGAACATGTCCATGCTGAACACCCTGCACGGACTGATCCTGGTGTACATCGCCTACTCGCTGCCGTTCACCGTCTTCTTCCTGACGGCGTTCTTCCGGACGCTGCCGACCTCGGTGGCGGAAGCGGCGTTCATGGACGGCGCCTCGCACACCCGGACGTTCTTCCAGGTCATGCTGCCGATGGCCAAGCCCGGACTGATCAGTGTAGGGATCTTCAACTTCCTCGGGCAATGGAACCAGTATCTGCTGCCCACGGTGCTCAACACCGATCCGGACCGGAAGGTGCTCTCCCAGGGGCTGGTCCAGCTCGCGGTCAGCCAGGGATACAAGGGTGACTACTCGGGCCTCTTCGCCGGACTGGTGATGGCGATGCTGCCCGTACTCGCCGCGTACATCGTCTTCCAGCGACAGGTGGTGGCCGGTCTGACGGCGGGCGCCCTCAAATAGCCCGCCCGCGCCCTCCCGGGGGCGCCTCAAGGCCCGACGCCCCCGGCTGATGTCCCGCCGGGGGCGTCGACGTATGCCCTCGACCTCTTGACGCGATTCCCCCGGAAGGGTCAGCTTGGAGTTCACATGTTGTACGCATCCGGTGGGAGTGGTGGGTCGTGGAGACTCCGGGTTCGCAGACGTCCCTGCACCGGGCCAATCTGGAGCGGGTCGTCCGGGCCGTCCGGATGGCGGGCTCGCTGACCCAGGCCGAGATCGCCCGGAGCACCGGCCTCTCCGCCGCCACCGTCTCCAATATCGTCCGGGAGCTGAAGGAGAGCGGCACCGTCGAGGTGACGCCCACGTCGGCCGGTGGCCGGAGGGCCCGGTCGATCTCCCTCAGCGGGGACGCCGGGGTCGTCGTCGGAGTCGATTTCGGCCATACCCATCTGCGGGTCGCCGTCGCCGACCTCGCCCACCAGGTGCTCGCCGAAGACTCCGCCCCGCTCGATGTGGACTCCTCCGCCGGGACCGGCTTCGACCTGGCCGAACGGATGGTCACCGGGCTGATCGCCGGGACCGGCACCGACCCGGCCAAGGTCCTCGGGGTCGGGCTCGGGGTGCCGGGGCCCATCGACGGCGAGTCCGGGGTCATCGGCCCCACCTCCATGCTGCCGGGCTGGGTGGGCTCCAACCCCGGCAAGGAGATGTCGGAGCGGCTCGGCGTCCCGGTCCACGTGGACAACGACGCCAATCTGGGGGCCCTGGGGGAGCTGGTCTGGGGCGCCGCCCGCGGCGTCGGCGACCTCGCCTACATCAAGGTCGCCGGCGGCGTCGGAGCCGGTCTGGTGATGGGCGGGCGGATCTACCGGGGGCCCGGCGGCACCGCGGGCGAGATCGGCCATCTCACGCTCGACGAGTCGGGCCCGGTCTGCCGCTGCGGCAACCGCGGCTGTCTGGAGACCTTCGCCGCCGTACGGTACGTACTCCCGCTGCTGCACGCCGCCCACGGCCCCGGGCTGACCATGGACCGGGTGGTACGGCTCGCCAGGAGCGGCGACCCCGGCTGCGCCCGGGTGATCGCCGACACCGGACGGCATCTGGCGGTCGGGGTGGGGGCGCTCTGCAATCTGCTCAACCCCCGGGTCGTGGTGGTGGGCGGGGAGATCGCCGAGGCGGGCGAGGTGCTGCTCGCCCCGCTGCGCTCCGCGCTGACCAGGTACGCCATCCCGAGCGCCGTCCAGCGGCTGACCGTGGTCAAGGGCGCCCTCGGCGCCCGCGCCGAGGTGCTCGGCGCCCTGGCGCTGGTCCTGAGCGAGATGGGGGACTCCGCCCTGGTCGGGCGAAGCACCCCCAAACCGTGAGAAGCCTTCACTTAGAGAACGGATGGCACCGTTGTCATCTCGTTAATGATTTACTCCTTGACCTCGTTGTGACGGCCGAGTTGACTGCCTGTCACCTCGGCCGCAATGACGCGGCCCCGTCAGGGAGGTAACGATGAACGCTCAGCTGCGCCGTGCCGTGGTCGCCGCCGTCACCGCCGCGACGGCCGTGACCCTCAGCGCCTGCGGCAGTGCGAAGGAGTCCGGGGACAAGGGCGGCGACGGCGCCACGAAGACGAAGGCCGTCAAGGGCGACGACATCACCGTCGGCCTGCTCCTCCCGGAGAACCAGACCGCGCGCTACGAGAAGTTCGACAAGCCACTGATCGAGAAGCGGATCAGCGAGCTGACCCGGGGCAAGGGCAAGGTCGTCTACGCCAACGCCAAACAGGACGCGAGCCTGCAGACCCAGCAGATCGACACGATGATCACCCAGAAGGTGGACGTCCTGGTGCTGGACGCGGTGGACTCCAAGGCCGTCGCGGGCGGGGTGCGCAAGGCGAAGGAGGCGGGCATCCCGGTGGTCGCCTACGACCGGCTGGCCGAGGGCCCCATCGACGCCTACACCTCGTTCGACAACGAGGCGGTCGGCCGGGTCCAGGGCGAGGCGCTGCTCGCCGCCCTCGGGGACAAGGCCAAGTCGGGCCGGATCGTGATGATGAACGGCTCCGTCACCGACCCCAACGCCGCCCTGTACAAGAAGGGCTCCCACGCCGTCCTCGACGGCAAGGTGAACATCGGCAGGGAGTACGACACCAAGGAGTGGAAGCCGGAGAACGCCAACTCCAATATGGAGAGCGCGATCACCGCCCTCGGCAAGGACGAGATCATCGGGGTCTACTCCGCCAACGACGGTATGGCGGGCGGCATCATCACCGCCCTCAAGGCCGCCGGGTACGACAAGCTGCCCCCGGTCACGGGACAGGACGCGGAACTCGCCGCCGTCCAGCGGATCGTCGCCGGTGAGCAGTACCAGAGCGTCTACAAGCCCTACGCGGGCGAGGCGAACGCCGCCGCCGAGATGGCCGTCGCCCTGGCCCGGGGCGAGAAGCCGGGCGCCGTGGCGAAGGACTCGGTCGACAGCCCCACCACCAAGGGCGTCCCGTCCGTCCTCGTCGACGTCGTCTCCCTCACCAAGGACAACGTCCGGGACACCGTCCTCAAGGACGGCATCTACACCGCCGCCGAGATCTGCACCGACAAGTACCGCACCGCCTGTGACGCGCTCGGACTGAAGTAGCCGGCGCCCCGCGGCGCCCCCGCACGGGGCGCCGCGGCCCCCGTAGAACCCGTGCCGCGGCCTCCTCCCTCCCGCTCGAACGGACGGGCCCGGACGCGTACCCCCGCCGGTCAGGCGGCGAAGGAGTTGGTTGATGTGTCCGCTGCGCCGGTACTGGCGTTGCGCGGGGTCTCGAAGCGCTTCGGCGCCGTACAGGCCCTGACCGAGGTGGATCTGGAGGTCCACGCCGGTGAGGTGGTCGCCCTCGTCGGCGACAACGGAGCCGGGAAGTCCACCCTGGTCAAAACGATCGCCGGGGTCCACGCCGTCGACGACGGGACCGTGGAGTGGCGGGGAAGGCCGGTACGGATCGAGAAGCCCCACGACGCCCAGGACCTGGGGATCGCCACCGTCTACCAGGACCTCGCGCTCTGCGACAACCTCGATGTCGTCGGCAATCTCTTCCTCGGCCGGGAGCTGAGACGCTCCGGCGTCCTCGACGAGATAGAGATGGAGCGCCGCTCCCATGAGCTGCTGACCACCCTGGCCATCCGGATCCCGAGCGTACGGATCCCGGTGGCATCGCTCTCCGGCGGTCAGCGCCAGACCGTGGCCATCGCCCGCTCCCTGCTCGGCGAGCCGCGTCTGGTGATCCTGGACGAGCCCACCGCGGCCTTGGGCGTCGAGCAGACCGCCCAGGTGCTCGACCTGGTGGAACGGCTGCGGGAACGCGGCCTCGCGATCATTCTCATCAGCCACAACATGGCGGACGTCCAGGCGGTCGCCGACCGGGTCGCGGTGCTGCGGCTCGGCCGGAACAACGGCGTCTTCGAGATCGGCGCCGCCTCCCGGGAGGACATCGTCGCCGCGATCACCGGCGCCACGGACAACGCGGTCACCCGGCGGGCCGCACGCGGTGAGGAGGCGGTCCGATGAGCACGGGACCGAAGACCCCCGCGGAGGGGTCCGCGGGAAGGACATCCCCGGAGCAGGAGAAGGGGACGGAGAAGGAGAAGGGGCGGACGTCCCCGGACAAGGGGACCGGCCGGAAACCGCCCGTGGTCGGCGCCCCGGCCGCCGCGCCGGACGCGATCACCGCCATCGACCCCCGGCTGCTCGTCCGCGAGGAGGGGTTCGCCGGATACGCCGCCGAGTTCCGGCGCCGGATGCGCTCCGGTGAGCTGGGCTCCGTACCGGTCGTGGTCGGCCTGATCGTCATCTGGGCCACCTTCCAGACGCTCAACCCGGCGTTCATGTCGGCGCAGAACGTCTCCAACATCTCCGTCGACATCGCGGGCACCGGGCTGATCGCGGTCGGTGTGGTCTTCGTCCTCCTCCTCGGCGAGATCGACCTCTCCGTGGGCTCGGTCAGCGGGCTCGCGGGCGCGGCCTTCGGCGTACTGAACATCACCCACGGGGTGCCCGAGTGGCTCGCGCTGATCCTGGCGGTGCTCTCCGGGACCGCGGCCGGGGTGGTGCACGGCGTCTTCTTCGCCCGGATCGGGGTACCCGCCTTCGTCGTCACCATGGCCGGGCTGCTGGCGTGGAACGGGCTGATGCTCCAGATCCTCGGCGCCAACGGCACCATCAACCTCGACGACTCCGGTCTGGTGGCCAAGCTCACCACCTACTACTTCTCCGACATCGCCGCGGCCTACGGGCTCGCCACCGCCGCCGTCGCCGGATACGCCGCCGCCGCGTTCCTCGGCGCCCGCCGGCGGGAGGCGGCCGGGGTGCCGTCCCGGCCGGCGAGCGAGCTGCTGCTGCGGACGGCGCTGCTGGCCGCGGTCTGCTATCCGGTCGCCTACCTCCTCAACCAGTACAAGGGCCTGCCGCTGGCCCTGGTGATCTTTCTGACCGCGGTCGTCGTGAGCGACTTCGTGCTGCGGCGGACCGGCTTCGGCCGCAAGGTCTTCGCGCTGGGCGGCAGCATCGAGGCGTCCCGGCGCGCCGGGATCGACGTGGCCGCCGTCCGGATCACGGTCTTCGCCGTCGCCGGGACCCTGGCCGCGATGGGCGGACTGATGCTCGCCTCCAAGATCAACGCGGCGAACCAGGGCGCGGGCTCCGGCGATCTGCTGATGAGCTCCATCGCCGCCGCGGTGATCGGCGGCACCAGCCTCTTCGGCGGCCGGGGCCGGACCTGGTCCGCCCTGCTCGGAGTACTGGTGATCGTCTCCATCCAGAAGGGGCTCCAGCTGGAGAGCATCGACGAACCCGTCAAATACATGATCACCGGCGGGGTGCTGCTGGCCGCCGTGGTGATCGACTCGGTCTCCCGCCGTACGCAGAAGGCGGCGGGCCGGGCCTGACGCCGCCGGTCCTCCCGGCGGATCCCCCGGGACCGGGCGCCCCGGGGGATCCGCCACGCCCGGGCGGGCGTGAGACGTCCCTCACACCATCCGGTGAACGGCCCGGTGGCACCGTTCACCCGCAGGGGCGTTCAGTTGTTCGTGCGGTGACAGCCCGCCCCTTCGGTCGCGCCGCACGGCCCAAACACTAGACTCGGTCAGATCACCGGCTCGACGGCGACGAAACGACCAGCTCATACGCCCAGCTCAACACGCAAGGAGGCACGGGTGACGCTGCTTACCCGTATCAGGGGACCGCGCGATCTGGACTCGCTCAGCCCGGAGCAGCTGGTTCAGCTGGCCGCGGAGATCCGCACCTTCCTCGTGGACGCGGTCGCCAAGACCGGCGGCCACCTGGGGCCCAATCTGGGCGTGGTCGAGCTGACCATCGCCCTGCACCGGGTCTTCGAATCCCCGAGGGACCGGATCCTGTGGGACACCGGCCACCAGAGCTACGTACACAAGCTGCTCACCGGCCGCCACGACTTCTCCCGGCTGAAGATGAAGGGCGGCCTCTCCGGCTACCCCTCCCAGGCCGAGTCCGACCACGACGTCATCGAGAACTCGCACGCCTCCACCGTCCTCGGCTGGGCCGATGGTCTGGCCAAGGCGAACGAGGTCCTGAAGAAGGACGACCACGTCGTGGCCGTCATCGGCGACGGCGCCCTCACCGGCGGTATGGCCTGGGAGGCGCTGAACAACATCGCCGCCGCCAAGGACCGCCCCCTGGTGATCGTGGTCAACGACAACGAGCGCTCCTACGCGCCGACGATCGGCGGCCTCGCCAACCACCTGGCGACCCTCCGTACCACCGACGGCTACGAGCGGTTCCTCGCCCGCGGCAAGGACATCCTCGGCCGTACCCCGGTCGTCGGGAAGCCGCTGTACGAGACCCTCCACGGCGCCAAGAAGGGCCTGAAGGACTTCATCGCCCCGCAGGGCATGTTCGAGGACCTCGGCCTGAAGTACGTCGGCCCCATCGACGGCCACGACATCGAGGCGCTGGAGTCCGCGCTGGCCCGCGCCAAGCGCTTCAAGGGCCCGGTCATCATCCACTGCCTCACCGAGAAGGGCCGCGGCTACCAGCCCGCCCTCCAGGACGAGGCCGACCGCTTCCACGCCGTCGGCAAGATCCACCCCGACACCGGGCTGCCCATCGCCTCCTCCGGTCTCGACTGGACCTCCGTCTTCGGCGAGGAGATGGTCAAGCTGGGCGAGGAGCGCCCCGACGTGGTGGCGATCACCGCGGCCATGCTCCAGCCCGTCGGCCTCGACAAGTTCGCCAAGGCGTTCCCCGACCGGGTCTACGACGTCGGCATCGCCGAGCAGCACGGCGCCGCGTCCGCCGCCGGACTCGCCACCGGTGGCGTGCACCCCGTCTTCGCCGTCTACGCGACGTTCCTGAACCGGGCCTTCGACCAGGTGCTGATGGATGTCGCCCTGCACCGCTGCGGGGTGACCTTCGTGCTCGACCGGGCCGGGATCACCGGCACCGACGGCCCCTCCCACAACGGCATGTGGGACATGTCGATCCTCCAGGTCGTGCCCGGCCTGCGGATCGCCGCGCCGCGCGACGCCGACCAGGTGCGCGCCCAGCTCCGCGAGGCCGTCGCCGTCGACGACGCGCCCACCGTCGTCCGCTTCTCCAAGGGCGCCGTCGGGCCCTCGGTCAAGGCCGTCGGCCGGGTCGGCGGGATGGACGTCCTGCGCGAGCCCGGTACGGACACCCCGGACGTCCTCCTGGTCTCCGTCGGCGCCCTCGCCCCGATGTGTCTGGAGATCGCCGCACTCCTCGACCAGCAGGGCATCTCGACCACGGTCGTCGACCCCCGCTGGGTCAAGCCCGTCGACGAGGCGCTCGTCCCGCTCGCCGACCGGCACCGGGTCGTCGTCACCGTCGAGGACGGCGTCCGTACCGGCGGGGTGGGCGCCGCGGTCGCCCAGGCCCTGCGGGACGCGCAGATCGACGTACCGCTGCGCGACTTCGGCATCCCGCCGCGCTTCCTCGACCACGCGTCGCGCGCCGAACTGCTCACCGAGATCGGGCTGACCGCGCCGGATATCGCCCGCCAGGTCACCGGCCTGGTCTCCCGGCTCGACGGCAGGTTCGTCGACGGCGGGACCGAGACGGCCGACACGGCGGACTCCGAGGCCGCCGCCGCGGTGGAGCACGTCCGGGACTGACCCGGACCGGACTGACCCGGACCGGACCGGACTGGACCGGACCGGACCCCGGGCCGGTAGGACCACCCCTGACGGGTGGTCCTACCGGCCCATTCGCGTGAAACCCACCCGTACGGACCCCGGTGGACCACGGGTCGTCCCGATCATGTCGGGACGACAGATGTGGAGGTCCACGGTGAGTTCTCAGACCGGCCCCGCGCCCAGGGCGGGCGCCTTCCGTACGAAGACCGTCGAGCAGTCCATCCGGGACACCGAGGAGCCGGAGCACGCCCTCAGGAAGTCCCTCTCCGCGCTCGATCTCACGGTCTTCGGCGTCGGGGTCATCATCGGAACCGGCATCTTCGTCCTGACCGGTGCCGTGGCCAAGGAGAACGCGGGCCCCGCCACGGCGCTCGCCTTCGTCGCCGCCGGGATCGTCTGCGCGCTGGCCGCCCTCTGCTACGCCGAGTTCGCGTCCACCGTGCCCGTCGCCGGTTCCGCGTACACCTTCGCGTACGCGTCCCTCGGCGAGCTGCCCGCCTGGATCATCGGCTGGGACCTCGTCCTCGAATTCGCCCTCGGTACGGCGGTGGTCGCCGTCGGCTGGTCCGGCTATCTGCGGTCCCTGATGGACAACGTCGGCTGGCAGCTGCCGGACGCCCTCGCCGGCACCAATCACGACACCGGCTTCGGCTTCGATCTGCTGGCTTTTCTGCTGGTCCTGGCGTTGACGGTGGTCCTGGTCATCGGGATGAAGCTCTCGGCCCGGGTCACCGGACTGATTGTGGCGATCAAGCTCGCGGTGGTCCTCATCGTCATCATCGCGGGCTCGTTCTTCGTCAAGGCGTCCAACTACGACCCGTTCATCCCCCCGGCCGAGCCGCAGACCGGCGGCTCCGGGCTCCAGGAACCCCTGGTCCAGCTGCTGTTCGGATATGCCCCGACCAACTTCGGCGTGATGGGCATCTTCACCGCCGCCTCCATCGTCTTCTTCGCCTTCATCGGCTTCGACGTGGTCGCCACGGCCGCCGAGGAGACCCGGCTGCCACAGCGCGACATGCCGCGCGGGATCCTCGGCTCCCTGGTCATCTGCACCGTGCTGTACGTCGCCGTGTCGATCGTCGTCACCGGTATGCAGCACTACTCCGAACTCTCCGTCGACGCCCCGCTCGCCGACGCCTTCAAGTCCACCGGGCACCCCTGGTACGCGGGCGTCATCAGCTTCGGTGCCGTCATCGGCCTGATGTCGGTCTGTCTGATCCTGCTGCTGGGCCAGACCCGGGTGTTCTTCGCGATGAGCCGGGACGGGTTGCTGCCGCGCTTCTTCTCCGTCACCCACCCCACCTTCCGCACCCCCTACCGCGCCACGATCCTCCTCGGTGTCGCCATCGCGATCATCGCGGGTTTCACCAATATCGAGGAGCTGGCGGTCCTGGTGAACATCGGCACCCTCTTCGCCTTCGTCGTCGTCGCCCTGGGCGTGCTGATCCTCCGCCGCACCCGGCCCGACCTGCCCCGCGCCTTCCGCACCCCGCTGGTGCCCTGGCTGCCGATCGCCTCCGTGGCCGCGTCCGTGTGGCTGATGCTCAATCTGCCCACGGAGACCTGGCTGCGGTTCGGCGGTTGGATGCTGCTCGGCGTGATCGTCTACTACGCCTACGGCCGCCGCCACAGCCGCCTCGGCAAGCAGGAGAAGGCCGGGGCTCCGGAGAAGTCCTAGGCAGGCCCGTAGACGGTGCGTGGGCCCACGCAGACGCCGCCCGCGCGGGTGACCCGGTCCCGAAGGCCGCGGTCGGCCGTGACGACCACACAGGGGCGTCGGGCGGACTCGTCGGCCACCAGACCGGCGATCAGGTCGTCACCGCTGCCGGGCGCGTCGGCCACCCGCACGTCCGGTACCGGGGTGACGCCGCGGGCCGCGCCCTCCACGACCAGGACGACCTCCAGCGGGCCCGGGTGGCCCGGTACGCCGTCGGCGGCGTACCGGACCAGCCGGTCCCGCAGGCGTTCGGCGGCGGCGCGGCGGTCGCGCCACCAGCCGTCGGGCACCGAGCCCACGACATTGGCGCCGTCGACGATCAGCAGAGTCACCATGCGGGTCCCATCGGACGGGGAGACGGGAAAAGGGGGAGGGGCCGTACGGAACAGTTCCGTACGGCCCCTCGATACTCCACCACGTCACACGGGGACGCTGGCCACCCCCGGGGCGAGGAACGGCTTGCCGTTGACCCGCTCGGAGACGCCCTCACGGTCCAGATACGGGGTGATACCGCCCAGGTGGAACGGCCAGCCGGCGCCCGTGATCAGGCACAGGTCGATGTCCTGGGCCTCGGCCACGACACCGTCGGCGAGCATCAGGCCGATCTCCTGCGCGACGGCCTCCAGCACCCGGGCCCGTACCCGCTCCTCGGTGAGGACCGTGTCGCCCTGCTTCAGCAGCGCCGCGACCTCCGGGTCCAGCTCCGGCTTCCCGGAGTCGTAGACATAGAAGCCCCGCTTGCCTGCCGCGACCACGGCGGCCAGGTTGGGGGAGACCGTGAAGCGGTCCGGGAACGAGCGGTTGAGGGTCTCGGAGACATGCAGCCCGATCGCCGGGCCGACCAGCTCCAGCAGGACCAGCGGTGACATCGGCAGGCCGAGCGGTTCCACCGCCTTCTCGGCGACGGCGACCGGTGTCCCCTCGTCGATCACGTTCTGGATCTCGCCCATGAAGCGGGTCAGGATCCGGTTCACCACGAACGCCGGGGCGTCCTTGACCAGGACGGCGGTCTTCTTCAGCTTCTTCGCCACGGCGAAGGCGGTCGCCAGGGACGCCTCGTCCGTCCGCTCACCGCGGACGATCTCCAGCAGCGGCAGGATCGCCACCGGGTTGAAGAAGTGGAAGCCGACGACCCGCTCCGGGTGCTTCAGCTTGGACGCCATCTCGGAGACCGAGAGGGAGGAGGTGTTGGTCGCCAGGATCGCGTGGGCCGGGGCGACCGCCTCGACCTCCGCGAAGACCTGCTGCTTGACGCCCATCTCCTCGAAGACGGCCTCGATCACGAAGTCGGCGTCGGCGAAGCCCTCCGCCTTGTCCAGGACACCCGTCACCAGGGCCTTGAGCCGGTTCGCCCGGTCCTGGTCGATCCGGCCCTTGGCGAGCAGCTTCTCGATCTCGGCGTGGACGTATCCGACACCCTTGTCGATCCGCTCCTGGTCGATGTCGGTCAGCACGACCGGCACCTCCAGACGGCGCAGGAACAGCAGCGCGAGCTGCGAGGCCATCAGACCGGCGCCCACGACACCGACCTTGGTGACCGGGCGGGCCAGGTTCTTGTCCGGCGCGCCGACCGGGCGCTTGCCCCGCTTCTGCACCAGGTTGAAGGCGTAGAGACCGCTGCGCAGCTCACCGCCCATGATCAGGTCGGCCAGCGCCTGGTCCTCGGCGTCGAACCCGGCCTGCGCGTCGCCGTCCTTCGCGGCGGCGAGGATGTCGAGCGCGCGGTAGGCGGCGGGGGCGGCGCCGTGCACCTTGGCGTCGGCGATCGCCCGGCCGCGGGCGACGGCCGCGTCCCAGGCCGCGCCGCGGTCGACCGGGGCGCGCTCCACCACGGTGTCGCCGTTGAGGACCGCGGCGGTCCACAGCAGCGACTGCTCCAGGAAGTCCGCGCCGTCGAAGATCGCGTCGGCGATGCCCAGATCGAGGACCTGCGGACCCTTCAGCTGACGGTTCTGGTTGAGGGCGTTCTCGATGATCACCGTCACGGCGCGGTCGGCGCCGATCAGGTTCGGCAGCAGGGCGCAGCCGCCCCAGCCCGGGACGAGACCGAGGAAGACCTCGGGCAGCGAGAAGGCCGGGATCGCCCGGGAGACCGTACGGTACGAGCAGTGCAGGCCGATCTCGACGCCGCCGCCCATCGCCGCGCCGTTGTAGTAGGCGAAGGTGGGGACGGCGAGCCCCGAGAGGCGCTTGAAGACGTCGTGGCCGCTCCTGCCGATGGCGAGCGCGTCCTCGTGGCGGCGGAGCAGTTCGACGCCCTTGAGGTCGGCGCCCACGGCGAAGATGAACGGCTTGCCGGTCAGCCCGGCGCCGGTGATCGAGCCCGCCGCGGCCTCGGCCTCGACCTGGTCGATCGCCGCGTTCAGATTCGCCAGCGACCGGGGGCCGAAGGTGGTCGGCTTGGTGTGGTCGAGGCCGTTGTCCAGCGTGATCAGGGCGAAGCGCCCGGCGCCGTACGGCAGATCCAGATGGCGTACGTGCGCGCTGGTGACGACCTCGTCGGGGAACAGCTCGGCCGCCCCTTCGAGCAGTGCGGTGGTGGTGCTCACTTGTCCCCCTCGAAGTGCGGGTTCTCCCAGACGACGGTGGCGCCCATGCCGAAGCCGACGCACATGGTGGTGAGGCCGTAGCGGACCTCGGGCCGGTCCTCGAACTGCCGGGCCAGCTGGGTCATCAGCCGGATGCCGGAGGAGGCCAGCGGGTGGCCGAACGCGATCGCGCCGCCGTACTGGTTGACCCTCGGGTCGTCGTCGGCGATGCCGTAGTGCTCCAGGAACGCCAGCACCTGGACCGCGAACGCCTCGTTGATCTCGAACAGACCGATGTCGTCGATCGTCAGGCCCGCCTGGGCGAGCGCCTTCTCGGTGGCGGGGATCGGGCCGTAGCCCATCACCTCGGGCTCCACCCCGGCGAAGGAGTACGACACCAGCCGCATCCGCACCGGCAGCCCGTGCTCACGGGCGAACTCCTCGGAGGTGACGATCGCGGCGGTGGCGCCGTCGTTGAGCCCGGCTGCGTTGCCCGCGGTGACCCGGCCATGGGTGCGGAACGGGGTCTTCAGACCGGCCAGGTTCTCCAGGGTGGTCCCCGGGCGCATCGGCTCGTCCCGGGTGGCGAGCCCCCAGCCGGTCTCCCCGGCCTCGGGGCTGGTGCGTCGGATCGCGATCGGCACCAGATCCTGCTGGATCTTTCCGTCGGCGTACGCCTTGGCCGCCTTCTCCTGGGACCGTACGGCGTACTCGTCGGCGCGCCGCTTGGTGATGGAGGGGAAGCGGTCGTGCAGGTTCTCCGCCGTCATGCCCATGAACAGGGCGGACTCGTCGACGAGCTTCTCGGAGACGAATCGGGGGTTCGGGTCGACGCCCTCGCCCATCGGGTGGCGGCCCATGTGCTCGACACCGCCCGCGATCACGGCGTCGTACGCGCCGAAGGCGATCGACCCGGCGGTCGTCGTCACGGCGGTCAGGGCGCCCGCGCACATCCGGTCCACCGAGTAGCCCGGTACGGACGAGGGCAGCCCCGCCAGGATCCCGGCGGTCCGGCCGATCGTCAGGCCCTGGTCGCCGATCTGCGTGGTGGCTGCGACGGCGACCTCGTCGATCTTCGCCGGGTCGAGGGCCGGGTTGCGGCGCAGCAGCTCCCGGATCGCCTTCACGACCAGGTCGTCGGCGCGGGTCTCGTGGTAAATGCCCTTCGGGCCCGCCTTGCCGAACGGGGTGCGGACGCCGTCGACGAAGACGACGTCCCTGAGGGTACGAGGCACGATGGCTCTCCTCCAGGTGCGGGATGGCACTGCTGCGGGGCGCGATGGCTGAGCGCGCGCTTGGCCCCATGCTACTTGCGGGTAACTCACGTGCCCAGCCCCTGCCCTGCGAGCGGCGTCACATTCCCCCGGCCGGTGGCCGATCGCGCGGTTCCGCCGCCTGCGCCTGGCGGTGTGGGGCGACCCCGGCAGCCCTGAAACCTCCGGCTGCCCCGCACCGGGGCAGCCGGAGGTTTCAAGGGCGCGCGGAACTGCGCGAACAACCACAGACGGCCCGCGGTCGGCCGACGACCTGTAGAGGCGCGCACCGAACCCCGTCGGGTTAGCGCCGCGTCAGAGCCTCCGTGAGGGGCGGGGCCACCAGCTCCCGCTGCCAGGCGCGGGCGCCGAGGGACGCGAGCGCCGCCGTGACCGACTCCGGGGAGATCTCGCGCGGCGGCTCCCAGCAGACCCGGCGGACCGTGTCGGGGGAGATCAGGTTCTCCTGGGGGAGGTTCAGCTCCTCCGCCAGGGCCGTGATCGCCGTCCGCGCCGCGGAGAGCCGTGCCGCCGCGGCCGGGTCCTTGTCGGCCCAGGCCCTCGGCGGAGGGGGGCCCGCCAGTTGCTGGCCGGGCTGCGGCAGCTCGATGTCCGGGAGTCCCCGGGCCCGGTCCACGGACGCCTGCCACTGTTCGAGCTGGCGCCGGCTCATCCGGTTGCCGAAGCCCGCGACCCCCGCCAGCGCGTGCGCGTTCGGCGGCAGGGCGAGCGCGGCCTCGACGATCGCCGCGTCGCTCAGCACCTTGCCGGGGGAGACGTCGCGCCGCTGGGCGATCCGGTCACGGGTGTTCCACAGCTCCCGGACCACCGCCATCTGGCGGCGCCGCCGCACCTTGTGCATACCGGACGTACGGCGCCAGGGGTCCTTGCGCGGCGGCGGCGGCGGTGCCGTCGCGATCGCGTCGAACTCCTGGTGCGCCCAGTCCAGCTTCCCCTGCCGGTCCAGCTCCTTCTCCAGCGCGTCGCGGAGATCGATCAGCAGCTCGACGTCGAGGGCCGCGTACCGCAGCCAGGGCTCGGGCAGCGGCCGGGTCGACCAGTCGACGGCCGAGTGGCCCTTCTCCAGCGCGTACCCGAGGACGGACTCGACCATCGCGCCCAGTCCGACCCGGGGGAATCCGGCCAGCCGCCCGGCCAGCTCGGTGTCGAAGAGCCGGGTGGGGACCATACCTATCTCGCGCAGACAGGGCAGGTCCTGGGTGGCGGCGTGCAGGATCCACTCGGTTCCGGAGAGCGCCGAGCCGAGTACGGAGAGATCGGGGCAGCCCACGGGGTCGATCAGGGCGCTGCCCGCGCCCTCGCGCCGCAGCTGGACGAGGTAGGCGCGCTGGCCGTAGCGGTAGCCGGACGCGCGCTCGGCGTCGACGGCCACCGGGCCGCTGCCGGCCGAGAACGCGGCCACGACGGCCGCGAGCCCTTCGGCGTCGGCGACGACCGGGGGGATGCCCTCACGGGGCTCCAAGAGGGGGGTGGGGGCCTCTTCGGGCCCCTTCCCGGCTGCGACGCCGGCGTCCGGGGGAGCGCCCCCGGCGGTTCGCAGTGCGGTCTCTGCTGCGGGGTTATGGGCGTCGGTCACGTGTCAAGGGTATCCGTGAACCCGGCGCGCCTGTCGACGGAAACGATCCGTCGGCAGGCGCGCGTGGGAGCGAAGGGGTCAGTGGATGATGCCCGTGCGCAGGGCGACCGCCACCATTCCCGCCCGGTCGCCGGTGCCGAGCTTGCGCGCGATCCGGGCCAGATGGCTCTTCACGGTGAGGGCGGACAGGCCCATGGAGACGCCGATGGCCTTGTTCGACTGGCCCTCCGCAACCAGCCGAAGCACTTCGACCTCACGGCCGGACAGCTCGCGGTAGCCACCCGGGTGGCTGGGGGCGCCCGGCGGGCGGCGGTGGCCGAGCCTGGCCGCCGCCGCGCCGATGGGCGCGGCACCCGGCCGGGTGGGGTGGCCGATATTGGTCCGGGTGCCGGTGACGACATAGCCCTTCACACCGCCCGCGAGGGCGTTGCGCACGGCGCCGATGTCGTCGGCGGCGGAGAGCGCGAGGCCGTTGGGCCAGCCGGCGGCGCGGGTCTCGGAGAGCAGGGTGAGCCCCGAGCCGTCGGGGAGGTGGACGTCGGCGACGCAGATGTCGCGCGGGTTGCCGATGCGGGGACGGGCCTCCGCGATGGACGACGCCTCGATCACGTCCCGTACGCCGAGCGCCCAGAGGTGGCGGGTGACGGTGGAGCGGACGCGCGGGTCGGCCACCACGACCATGGCGGTCGGCTTGTTCGGACGGTAGGCGACCAGGCTGGCGGGCTGCTCGAGAAGGACGGACACCGGGCTCCTCCTGGGGGGAAGGTGCGGGGACGGGGCCGGCTCGGGGATAAAGCCGGGGCGTTCCGTGAAGTTAGGGTCATTGACCTATTCGGCAGGCCGTCCGGTGTCCTTTAGGAAATGATCACGATCCAGTGATAAATAGGCGCAATTCGGACAGGCGATCGAGCGTGACACCCCTGGGGAAAGGGCCGTATCCGGAAGCGGCGGCTGTACGGGTCCGGGACCGGTGTCGGCGTACACAACCGGAACCGGACCCGGAACCGGAAGCAGAGGTACGGAAACGGGAGCGGCGGTACGGAAACGGAAGCCGCCGCGCGGAAACGGGCGTACGGAGACGGGCGTACGGAAACGGCCGTGCGGCCCGGGAATCCGCTCCCGGGCCGTACGGCCGTCGTCCTCATGGGCCCGGCGCACGGCACAGCGCCCAGCGCCCGGCGCCCGGCGGTGTCAGCGGTGCTGCGGACCCCGCCGCTGCGGCAGGGTCACCACCCCCGTCACCGTCTCCGCCCCGCCCACCGGCACCGGTGGCAGCCCCGCGATCTGGCAGAGCAGATCGCACCAGGCCGCCAGGTGCGCCCGGGTGTCCGGCACCCCGCCCGCGCCCTCCTCCGGGGTCCAGGAGGCCCGGATCTCGATCTGGGTCGCCGGGCGGCGGGGCGAGAGCCCGCCGAAGTAGTGGGACCCGGCCCGGGTGACGGTCCCGCTCGGCTCCCCGTACGCCAGCCCTCGGGCCTCCAGCGCGCCCGTCAGCCACGACCAGCACACCTCCGGGAGCAGCGGATCCGCCGCCATCTCCGGCTCCAGTTCGGCCCTGACCAGGGTCACCAGGCGGAACGTACCCTGCCAGGCGTCGTGCCCGGCCGGATCGTGCAGCAGCACCAGACGCCCGTCCGCCAGGTCCTCGTCGTCGTCGACGACCGCCGCCTCCAGGGCGTAGGCGTGCGGGGCCAGCCGCTGCGGGGGCCGGGCGGGGTCCACCTCGATCTCCGGGCGCGGCCGGGCCGCCCTCAGTGCCTCGACGGCCAGCCTGAAGGCCCGCGGGACGGTATCGCCCTCCGCGTCGTCCCCCGGGCCTGTGCCGTCCGGTTGTGAATGTTCAGAATGATCGGAAAAACGTCCCTGAGCCGCAGCCATGCGGGGAAGACTAGGCGGAACGGGGCTCCTCGGGGGCAAGGACACCCGGCGGGGCCGCCGGTTTTCCGGGCCGTGCGAAGATTTGGGGCGTGAGCGCCAACGACCGCCCCTCGGGCCAGCCGCCGAAGACGTACGATTCGACCTTTCTGAGGACCTGCCGCCGCGAACCGGTGCAGCACACCCCCGTCTGGTTCATGCGGCAGGCGGGGCGGTCGCTGCCCGAGTATCTGAAGGTGCGCGAGGGCATTCCGATGCTGGAGTCGTGCATGCGGCCCGAGCTGGTCAAGGAGATCACCCTCCAGCCGGTACGGCGGCACGGCGTCGACGCGGCGATCTACTTCAGCGACATCGTCGTCCCCCTCAAGGCCATCGGGATCGATCTCGACATCAAGCCCGGTGTGGGCCCCGTCGTCGCCGAGCCGATCCGTACCCGCGCCGATCTCGACCGGCTGCGCGATCTGACCCCCGAGGACGTCTGGTACGTCACCGAGGCCATCGGTCTGCTCACCGCCGAACTCGGCGCCACCCCGCTGATCGGCTTCGCGGGCGCCCCGTTCACCCTCGCCAGCTATCTCGTGGAGGGCGGCCCCTCCCGCAACCACGAGCACACCAAGGCGCTGATGTACGGCGACCCGCAGCTGTGGGCGGATCTGCTGGACCGGCTCGCGGAGATCACCTCCGCGTTCCTGAAGGTCCAGATCGAGGCGGGCGCGAGCGCCGTCCAGCTCTTCGACTCCTGGGTCGGCGCGCTGGCCCCCGCCGACTACCGCCGCTCGGTCATGCCGGCCTCCACGAAGGTCTTCGACGCGGTCGCCGGATACGGCGTCCCCCGGATCCACTTCGGCGTCGGTACGGGCGAACTGCTCGGCCTCCTCGGCGAGGCCGGGGCCGATGTCGTCGGCGTCGACTGGCGCGTCCCGCTCGACGAGGCCGCCCGCCGGGTCGGCCCCGGCAAGGCCCTCCAGGGCAATCTGGACCCCGCCGTCCTGTTCGCCCCCCGCGAGGCCGTCGAGACGAAGACCCGGGAGGTGCTCTCCGCCGCGAAGGGCCTCGAAGGGCATGTCTTCAACCTGGGCCACGGAGTGCTGCCCACGATGGACCCGGACGCGCTGACCCGGCTGGTCGAGTTCGTCCACACCGAGACCGCCCGCTGAGCCCCACGGGGGCGCCCGCCGGACGCCCCCGTACCGGCTACTTCGCCGTCAGCGCCCCGACCGCCTTGCGGGCGGCGACGAGGACCGGGTCCCAGACGGGGGAGAAGGGCGGGGCGTAGCCCAGGTCGAGCTGGGTCATCCGCTCGACCGTCATCCCGGCGGTCAGCGCCACGGCCGCCACGTCGACCCGTTTCGCCGCGCCCTCGCGGCCGACGATCTGAAGCCCGAGCAGCCGTCCCGTACCGCGTTCCGCGAGGATCTTCACGGTCATCGGGGCGGCGTCCGGGTAGTACCCGGCACGGCTGGTGGACTCCACGGTCGCGGTGACGTACTGGAGTCCGACCGCCGTCGCGTCCTTCTCCCGCAGCCCGGTCCTGGCGATCTCCAGATCGCAGACCTTGCTGACGGCGGTGCCCACGACGCCCGGGAACGTGCCGTAGCCGCCGCCGACGTTGGCGCCGATGATCTGGCCGTGCTTGTTGGCGTGGGTGCCGAGGGGGACGTGCCGCTCCCGGCCCGAGACCAGGTCGAGGACCTCCACGCAGTCGCCGCCCGCCCAGATCGCGTCCTGGCCGCGGACCCGCATCGACAGATCGGTCAGCAGACCGCCGTACACCCCCGTCGGCAGCCCCGCCGCGGCCGCCAGTGCCGTCTCCGGCTCCACCCCGATCCCGAGGACCACCACATCCGCCGGATACTCGGCGTCCGCCGTCGTCACCGCCCGCACCCGGCCGTCGGCGCCGGTCAGGACCGCGGTCACCTCGGCCCCGTTCACCGTCGTGATGCCGAGACCGTCCATGGCGGTGTGCACCAGCCGCCCCATGTCCGGGTCGAGGGTGGCCATCGGCTGCTCGCCCCGGTTGAGGACGGTGACGTCGAAGCCGCGCAGCAGCATCGCCTCCGCCATCTCGACCCCGATATAGCCCGCGCCCACCACGACCGCGCGGCGCGACCTGCCGCCCTCCCCGGGCCCGAGGGCGCGCAGGGTGTCGAGGAGGGCCTGGCCGTCACCGAGGTTCTGCACCCCGTGGACGCCCGGCGCCCCGATCCCGGGGATCGGCGGCCGGATCGGCCGGGCGCCGGTGGCGATCACCAGCCGGTCCCAGCCCGTCCAGGACTCGGCGCCGCTCTCCAGGTCCCGGGTCCGCACCCGGCCCCGGTCGGTGTCGATCTCCGTGACCTCGGTCCGCATCCGCAGATCGATCGCGCGGGCCCGGTGCTCCTCCGGTGTCCGGGCGATCAGGTCGTCCCGGTTCGCGACCCGGCCCCCGATCCAGTACGGGACCCCGCACGCCGAGTAGGAGGCGAAGCGGCCGCGCTCGAAGGCGACGATCTCCAACTCCTCCGGCGTGCGGAACCTGCGTGCCTGCGACGCGGCGGACATCCCCGCCGCGTCGCCCCCGATGACCACCAGTCGCTCCGTTGTCATGCGCCACACGCTACGCGGGCCCCCGAGCGGCCCCCCGACCGGCCGAAGCCGCGTCGGTGTCCGTATCCGTGTCCGTGTCCGCGTCCGTGCCCGTATCCGTGCCCGTACCGGCCTCCGGTGCGGATCCGCGGCGCAGGGCCCGGCGCCGCAGCGACCACCACACCGCGCCGCCGAGCGCCAGCGGCAGCAGGAACGGCAGTACGGCGCCGATCACGATCGCGGTCCAGCGGACCGTCGCGACCAGCGCGTCCCAGCCGCCCGCCACGGCGTCCCCGACACTCGGGTCGTCGTCCTTCTTCTCCGTCACCTGGTTCGACCGCGGCTCCCGGTAGTCGAGGGTGATCGTCGACAGGGCGGTCCGGTTCTTCAGCGACGACTGCTGGGCAAGCAGCGACTCCAGATCGGCCTGCCTGCGGCCCAGTTCGCCCTCCAGCGCGACCACGTCCGTCAGCCGCTCTGCCCGCTCCATCAGCGCCCGTACCCGGGCCACGCTCGCCCGCTGGCTGGCGATCCGGCTCTCCACGTCCACGACCTCGTCGGTGACGTCCTTGGCGTCGGTCTCGCGTGACACCACCTTGCCGCCGCGCGCCAGCGCCGTGAGCGTCGCGTCGTACTGCTCCTGCGGGACGCGGATCACGATCAGGGACGACGACGCGACGGAGGCGTCGATATCGCCGTCGCCGTCGTCGTCCTCGGTGGCACCGGCGGCGAAGCCCGAGTTCTCCTCACTCACGAAACCGCCCCGCGCCTCCGCGATCCGGCGGGCCTGGGCGATCGCCTTCTCCACATCGGCGACCTCGACCTGGAGTTCGGCGGTTCTGATCACATGGAGCCTCAGCGGCGGCGGCTTGCTCCGGCCGCCGTCGGAGGTGCTCCCCGAGCCCGGTTTCACGGCGGGGCCGTCCGTCTTCCCGGCCGCCTTCCCGTCCTGCTCGCTCTGCGCGTTCTCCTCGGTGCCCTGCTGGTCGGCCGCCGCCCGCCCGGCGCCCGTGCCCCGGTCCTCCGCGGCCGCGCCCTTGTGCGCCGCCGTATCCGCCTTGTCGCCGTCGCCCGCGCTGCACCCCGCCAACGCCAGTCCGCCGGCCAGCGCCAGCGCCACCCAAGCCCTTCGAGCACGCATATCCGTCACCCCCATCGGCGCGGCCCGTCCTCGGGTGCCGCGCCCGCGTCTTCGGTTGTCCGTCGTCTCTTGGACGGAGCGGGGGCCGGGGCCGTTTGCCCGCAGGGGTTCCGAACCGGTCACGTTCGGGACTCGGAACGGGGTTTTCAACTGCTGGTCTTCAAGGTCGGGTGAGTGAGCGTAACCATGTGTGAGTGAGTGTCGTTGTCAGAGCATGAATCTCACGGAATGGGCGAAGACGCAGGGCGTGCATCCGCAGACCGCGTATCGCTGGTTCCGTGAGGGGACGCTGCCGGTACCGGCTCAGCGGGTTGGCCCGCGCACGATCCTCGTGAACGTGGGGGTCAATGCCGCGCTTGAGGCGATCGGAGGGCTGGGCCTGTATGCCCGTGTCTCCTCCCATGACCAGAAGACCGACCTGGAACGGCAGGTCGCCCGGCTGTCCCGGTGGGCGGCGCAGGCCGGCCACCGGGTGGTGCGGGTGGAGGCGGAGATCGCATCAGGTATGAACGGTGCCCGCCCCAAAGTCAAGCGGCTGCTGGCCGATCCGGACGTGACCACGGTGGTGGTCGAGCACAAGGACCGGCTGGGCCGGATGAACACCGAACTTGTCGAAGCCGCCTTGTCCGCACACGGGCGCCGCCTCGTGGTCCTTGATGACGGCGAGGCCGAAGACGATCTGGTGCGCGACATGGTGGAGGTGCTGACCTCGTTCTGCGCTCGCCTGTACGGTCGCCGGTCGGCGAAGAACCGGGCCCGCAAGGCTTTGGAGGCCGCCGAACATGGCTGACTCCACACTGCGCACGATCGAGGCGCCGTTCGTTGCGCTGGGCCCGTCCGGGATTGCGATCCGCACCGGCATCAAGGGTATGTCCCAGTGGGACCGTGAGGTGCTGCCCCTGGTGGGCGCACACCTGGGTTCGCTGGCTTCCGCCGACCTCAAGGCACGTTGCCGGGCGGGTACCGATCACGACAGCAACCAGTGGGCGGAGCGTAAGCGTGCCCTGACCGAGGAGTCGTCCTCGCGCTGGGCCGGGAGCATGACGAAGGCCACCCACGACCAGTGGGGCCTCTCGCGCCGTGCCCAACTCGCCCACATCCACAACCTTGAGGCCGGGGTGCGCACGATCGCGCACCGCCTGTCCCAGCCGGTCGGGGAGAAGGGCACGAAGCGGGCGCCGGGCGGCTACCGCACGAAGGGGGAGTGGTTCCAGAAGGCCCGGCGCCTGCATGTGCTGGAAGACCGGCTGGAGCGCGAGCGGTCCGACCGTGAGGCCGGCGTCGTGCACGTGGCGCGGGGCGGGAAGCGACTGGCTCGCAACCGGCACAATCTGGAAGCTGCCCAGCTCACCGAGTACGAGTGGCGGCAACGCTGGCATGCCGAACGCTGGTTCCTCCAGGCGGACGGGGAGTCGGGGAAGCGTTTCGGGAACGAAACCATCCGCGTCAGCTCGGGCGGCGAGGTCAGCATCAAGCTCCCGGCTCCGCTGGCGCACCTGGCCAACGCCCCGCGCGGCCGGTACGTGCTCGACGGCCGGATCAACTTCCGGCACCGCGGCGAAGAGTGGGCCGACCGCGTATCGGCGAACCGTGCTGTCGCCTACCGCATCCACCTGGACGTGGACCGGGGCCGCTGGTACCTCACCGCGTCGTGGACGATCCCGCCGGTCCGGACCGTTCCCCTGACCGTAGCCAGGGCGAACGGGCTCATCGGTGTGGACACCAACGCCGACCACTTCGCAGCGTGGCGTCTGGATGAGCACGGCAACCCGATGGGTGAGCCCCGCCGATTCTTCTACGACCTCGACGGGCCGGCCACCTACCGGGACGCCCAGGTGAGGCACGCCCTCACCCGCCTCCTTCGCTGGGCACGGCGCGAAGGCGTCTCCATCGCGATCGAGGACCTGGACTTCGGCGCGGAGAAGACGCGGGAGAAGCACGGCGGCAGGAAGCGGTTCCGCAAGCTGATCTCCGGCATGCCCGTCGCCAAACTGCGGGCACGGCTCGTGTCCATGGCCGCCGAACTCGGCATTACCATCGTTGTCGTCGACCCCGCCTACACCTCCCGCTGGGGCGCCGAGCACTGGCAGAAGCCCCTCAGCAGCAAGAACCGCAAGACCACCCGCCACGACGCCGCCGGCGTCGCGATCGGGCGACGCGCTCTCGGACACCGCGTCCGGCGACGGACGGCACCGCCCCCACACGACCAGAGCGATCGTGTGGGGCATCGGACCGCCCAGGCCGGACACGGCACCCGCGGGCGTGAGGAAACCCGCCCCCGCATCCCCGGACCACGGACACAATCCGTGTCACCGGACGCGGCGCGAACGCGGGTGACCAGTGCATCCACAACCGTTCGGGATGCGCCAGTCAACCAGGTTCGGGTCCAAGACCCACTCCTGCTCACTGATGAGGAACGGTTTGAGAGAGTGGGGACATGGATTCCGCGCACGCCGGCGCCGTCGCCGACCCCGACCCACGTTCCGCCGCCGCATCCGGCACCGCATCCGGCACCGCCCCGGCGGGGCCCCCGGGCCACGCCGTCGTCGTCGGCGGCGGTATCTCCGGGCTCGCCGCCGCGCAACGGCTGACGACCGCGGGCTGGCGGGTGACCCTGCTGGAGGCCGCCGCCAGGGTCGGCGGCAAGCTCCGGGCGGGGGAGATCGCGGGCGTCCCCGTCGACCTGGGCGCCGAGTCCCTGCTCGCCCGCCGCCCCGAGGCCGCCGACCTGGCCCGCGCCGTGGGCCTCGGCGACCGCCTCCAGCCGCCCGCCACCGCATCGGCCGCCGTCTGGACCCGCGGCGCCCTGCGGCCGATGCCCAAGGGCCATGTCATGGGCGTCCCCGCCGACGCCGAGTCCCTCGCCGGACTGCTCTCCCCCGAGGGTCTGGCCCGGATCGACCGGGACCGCGAGCTGCCGCCCGCCGACCTCGGCGAGGACGTCGCCGTCGGGCGCTACGTCGCCGACCGCCTCGGCCGGGAGGTCGTCGACCGGCTGGTGGAGCCGCTCCTCGGCGGGGTGTACGCCGGTGACGCGTACCGCATCTCGATGCGCGCCGCCGTCCCCCGGCTGTTCGAGGCCGCCCGCCGCCACACGTCCCTCCTGGACGCCGTCCGCGCCGCCTTGGAGGAGTCCCGGGCCCAGCCGCAGGACGGACCCGTCTTCCTCGGGATCGCGGGCGGTGTGGGCACCCTGCCGCTCGCCGTCGCCGACGCGGTACGCGCGGGCGGCGGCGAGCTGCGGACCGGCACCCGCGCCCTCGGCCTGGCCCGAGCCGACGGCGGCTGGCGTGTCCGTACCGACCGTGACGAGGTCCTCGCGGCCGACGCCGTGGTGATCGCCACCCCCGCCTGGTCGACCGCCGAACTGCTGGCCGCCGAGTGCCCGGCCGCCGCGGCCGAGATCGGCCGGATCGAGTACGCCTCGATGGCCCTGGTCACCCTCGCGTTCCGCCGTACCGACCTCGAAGGCGTTCTCCCCGACGGCAGCGGCTTCCTGGTCCCCGCCGCCGACGGCCGGACGATCAAGGCGTCCACCTTCTCCGGCCGCAAATGGCGCTGGGCCGACGAGGCATCCGCCGACGAGGGCCTCTTCCTGCTCCGGACCTCCGTGGGCCGCTACGGCGACGAGGACCACATCCACCGCGAGGACGGCGAACTGGTCGAGGTGTCGCTGCGCGACCTCGGGGCCGCCACCGGACTCGCCGCCCGGCCCGTGGCGAGCACCGTGACCCGCTGGATCGGCGGTCTGCCGCAGTACCCGGTCGGCCATCTCGCCCGCACCGCCCGGATCCGCGCCGAGGTCGCGAAACTGCCCGGCCTCGAGGTCTGCGGGGCCGCGTACGACGGCGTCGGCATCCCCGCCTGTATCGCCGACGGCCGACGCGCCGCGGATGTGATCATCGCGATGCCGACCCGGGCGACGGGCGGCGGAGAGGGCGCGGGACAATAGCCTCATGAGTGCGCCAGAAAAGATCCCGAACGCGGGCAAGAAGGCCAAGGACCTCAACGAGGTCATCCGCTACACGCTGTGGTCGGTCTTCAAGCTGCGCGACGTGCTGCCCGAGGACCGCTCCGGCTGGGCCGACGAGGTCCAGGAGCTGTTCGACAAGCTCGCGTCCGAGGACGTCACGATCCGCGGTACGTACGACCTCTCCGGCCTCCGCGCCGACGCCGATCTGATGATCTGGTGGCACGCGGAGACCGCGGACGAGCTGCAGAGCGCGTACAACCTCTTCCGCCGGACCCGGTTCGGCCGGACGCTGGAGCCGGTGTGGTCCAACATGGCGCTGCACCGCCCCGCGGAGTTCAACAAGTCGCACATCCCCGCTTTCCTGGCCGACGAGCGGGCCCGCGAGTACGTCAGCGTCTACCCGTTCGTACGGTCGTACGACTGGTATCTGCTCCCCGACGAGGACCGTCGCCGGATGCTCGCCGACCACGGCAAGATGGCCCGCGGCTACCCCGACGTCCGGGCCAACACGGTCGCCTCCTTCTCCCTCGGCGACTACGAGTGGCTGCTCGCCTTCGAGGCCGACGAGCTGCACCGGATCGTCGACCTGATGCGCCATCTGCGCGCATCCGAGGCGCGGATGCACGTCCGTGAGGAAGTCCCGTTCTACACCGGCCGGCTCAAGTCCGTGGCGGACCTGGTGGCGGACCTCGCCTGACGATTTTCGTCCGGGAAGGCGGTCGCCGTCACGGTGACCGCCTTCTCTCTGAGAAGATTCTCCGCGGAGGAGGTCCGGGGGCCGCGTCGCCCCCGGCAGGGAAACCGGAGGCGAGGCCGCGCGGGCCCGCCTCCGTGGCCCGGAAGATCAGACGGCGGGACGCGGCAGCCCAGGCTGCGGCATCCCCCGCTCCAGCGACACCGGGTCGGGTTCCGGGTGCGGCGCGCACGACGCGCGCCGCACCGGCGCCTCGCCGCGCAGCAGATACTCCTCCATATAGGCGTTCACGCAGTCGTTCGAACCGCCGCCGACGCCGTGCGTGCCCGCGTCCTCCTCGGTGATCAGCACCGCGCCCTTCAGCCGCCGTGCCAGCTCCTTCTGCCCCTCGTACGGTGTCGCCGCGTCCCGTTCGGCCGCCAGGATCAGCACCGGCGGCAGCGCGCCCCAGCGGGTCCTCACCTCCAACGGCCGCTGCCGGGGCGGCGACCAGAACGCGCACGGCAGATTCATCCAGGCGTTGTCCCAGGTCTCGAACGGTGCCTTACGGGCCAGGGCGCTGTTGTCGCGGTCCCAGACCGCCCACTCGGTGGGCCAGGGCGCGTCGTTGCAGAGGATCGCCGTGTAGACGGCACGGGAGTTCTCGGACTCCGCCGCCCACGCCTCGCGCGGCGACGCCTGCCGGACCAGCGGTTTCTCATCGCCCCGCAGATACGCCGACAGGGCCTTCGCCAGGACCGGCCAGTAGCCGTCGTAGTAACCGGCGCCCAGGAAGGCCGACTGGAGCTGCGCCGGGCCGACCTTGCCGCCCGCGGGCTCCACCGCCAGCCGGGCCTTCACCTCGTCGTAGCGGCGGGCCACCGCGCCCGGTGTCGTCCCCAGGCCGAAGACGCCGTCGTGACGGGCGACCCAGGCCCGGAAGTCCGCCCAGCGGCGTTCGAACGCGAAGGACTGGTCGAGGTTGTTGCGGTACCAGATCTTCTCCCGGGCCGGATGCACCGCCGAGTCGAACACCATCCGGCGCACATGCGAGGGGAACATCGTGGCGTACAGGGCGCCGAAGTACGTGCCGTAGGAGGCGCCCATGAACGTCAGCTTCTCCTGGCCGAGCGCGGCGCGCAGCACATCGAGGTCGCGGGCGTTGTTCAGGGACGTGTAGTGGCGCAGCTTCGCGCCCGAGCGCCGGGCGCAGCCGTCGGCGTACGCGCGGGCCTCCGCCACCCGTTCGCGCTTGAACGCGGGGGAGGGGTACGTCTCCGACGCCGACGGCGCCTTGATGTGCCGCTCCGGCTCCTCGCAGGACAGCGGTGCCGAGCGGCCGACGCCCCGCGGGGCGTAGCCGACGAGGTCGTAGGCGCCGGCGATGCGCCGGAAGGCGTCCAGCCCGCCGACGAGCGGGAAGAACATGCCCGACGCGCCGGGGCCGCCCGGGTTGTAGACCAGCGCGCCCTGGTGCTCGGAGGGTTCGCCGGTCGCCGCGATCCGGCTGACGGTCAGGGCGATCCGCGCGCCGTCCGGGTCCGCGTAGTCGAGGGGCACCTCGACCGATCCGCAGGAGACGGTCTCCGGCAGCCCCTCGGAGTCCGGGCAGGGGCCGTACGCGATGCCCTCGGCGGCGGCCCGGGCGGCGGCGACCGCGGTGCCCCGGATCTCCGGGTCCGGCGGCTCGTCGTGTCCCCGGATCGCGGTACCGTTCGCGGCCGGTACCGTCAGTGCCGACAGGACCAGCGACCCCAAGGCGGCCGCCAGCCCGTATCCCACCCCTCGATTCCTCACGTTCCGCATCCCTCTCCGCAGACGGTATATGACATACGGTCAAGGGATTTTTCGGGGTATGTGTCGAGCTGTAAAGCACCTTTGTCGAGTGTCGTGGTCAATGCCCCCGATGCGCCGTGCGGTAGATCGCGCGCCCCTGCCGTCCGCCGTCGAGAGCCCGGCGGAGCAGGGGATCGTCGAGGGTGTCGGGGCCGCCGACCGCGAGCGCCGTGAGCCGCCCCCGTTCGGCGTCGTCCGGGGCGGTGATCGGCCCCGACAGGGCGAGGCGGCCCTCGGGGGACGCCCAGTCGAGATACGGCCGCACCTCGATCCTGCCGATCAGCAGGGCGCTGAGGGTGAGCAGCAGCGGCAGGCCGAACCACGGCAGGATCGCGGATCCGGCCGGTCCTTCACCGCCCGGCAGCGCCAGGGCGGCCACCGTGAGGGCCGGTACGGCGACGGCGGCGGCGCGGACCCCGCGTACCGCGGCGGCCGAACGGATCCGGGCGGCGTCGGGCACGGCGAGTCCGGCGCCGGTCAGCCGGTCGGCGATGGCCCGTACGGCGTCGGCGGATCCGGCGGCCCGGCGGACGGCGTCGGTACGGGCCTGGTGGCCCGCGGGCCCTATCGCCCGGATCACCGAACGCTCCAGCACGTCGTCGGTGTCGGCGTCGACGACGGTGGCCCAGCCGGTGTGCGCGAGCAGCAGCGCGCGGCGCCGGTGCATGCCGACCAGGGTGACGTCCATGACCCGGCCGGGGCCGCCGGAGAGGAAGGCGGCCTCGTGGAGGGTGAGTTCGGGGCGGCGGAGCGGACGGCGGGCGCGGCGGGCCGCCGGACCGGCGGCGGCCACGGCGGCGGCGCACAGCCGCGCGCAGGCGGTACCCGCGACGGCCCAGGCGGCGACCAGCAGAAGGATGCGGAGCATTGCCGTGTTGTACGCGAGGAGGGGCCCGGGCCGCCAGGGGTTTTCGCCGGGGCGGTGCGGTCGGGGAGGACGGGGCTCCCGGGGCGCGGCTCAGATCGCGCCCCCGCCCCCGCCGCAGGACGACCCGCCTCCGCCGCCCCCGCAGGACGAACCGCCGCCGCAGGAGGAACCCCCACCTCCGCCGCCGCACGACGAACCGCCCCCGCCGCCTCCGCAGGAGGAGCCCCCGCCGCCTCCTCCGCAGGACGAACCGCCCCCGCCGCACCAGGTGGCACCGCTTCCGTCGCAGCCACCGTCACCGGAGAAGGCCGGGACCGAGGCGAAGGGGACGGCGGCCGCCGCCATCATCGAACTCCGGATGTCCGAGGCGGCCCGGGCCGGGCCGCCCAGGGCCACCCGGTTCCGCCCGCGGTCGCCGTGCCGGCGGGTGTACCGCCGCAGGGCGCGCCGTCCGGCGGGCGAGACGTTGCCGCGGGTCGTCGTGGCGCATCCGAAGGCGACCATCGCCGCCGGGACGATGACGGGCAGCATCAGGAAGAGGAACGGGAAGGACATGCTCTCCATCCCGAACGCGATGACGAAGGTCAGGACGAAGGAGACGGGGAGACATCCCAGCAGTACGCCGCCCTGGATCCAAGCCCATCGGTGTACCGCGCGGCGGGCGGTGGACGGCCGGCCCAGCAGGCCCCGGGCGGCGAGGCCGTCACCGATCTCCTGGACGCTCGGGGAGGCCGCCACGGCACCGCGCAGGGCGGCGAGGGCGGAGTTCCCGTCTTCCTCGGCCAGTTCGACGACGGTCCGCGTCACGGCGTCGTACGGCCGCCTCTTCCGTACCTCGACGAGCCCCGGGCCCCGGACGGCGATCGCACCTTTCCTGTGCAGGGCTTCGATGGCGGTGTCCGCGACGCGGGTGGGTCCGCCGCTGAGGAAGGCCGCCTCGTAGACGTCGCGGACGCGGCGTTCCGTGCCCCGGTAGCGGCGCACGCCGAGCCGGCCGGTGACGGCGAACGCGATCGCCAGCGACACGGTGAGGGCGGCGACGGTGAGGACGACCGGGACGGCGAAGGGGGCGTCCTGGTAGGCGCCGACGACAAAGCTGACCACGAGTGCTCCCGGGGTGCGGTGGACGGACGGATTCGGGCGGCGGGGGGCGCGGACACCGCGGTGTCAGACACCACCCCCGCAGCCGCCACCGCAGCCACCGCCACCGCCGCCTCCGCCGCACCCCCCGCCGCTCCCGCTCCCGCCCCCGCCGCCGCCCCCGCAGGAGGAGGAGCCGCAGCCGCCACCGTCGCCCGAGCCGGAAGCGCACCAGGCGATGGTGGTGTTCGAACCGGTGTTGCAGCCGGTGTAGCTGCTCGGACCGGGCGACGTGAATACCGTCACCCCTGCCGCGCCCATCATGATCCGTCTGACATCACGGTCCTCGACCACCGCCGGACCCTTGAGCGCGACCAGGACCACCGGGTTCACCGTTCGGTGGTGACGGCCCCGGTACAGCCGCAACGCGGAGCTCCCCTCCGGGGACAGCCGCATCCGCGCCCGGACGCCGGAGTGCTTGGCCAGCAGATATCCGATGATGAGCAGCGGGGGGAGGGCGATCAGGGGCAGGGCGGCGGCCGAGTCGTAGAAGAAGGCGACGAGACCGAAGCCGACCGGGATTCCGAGGGCGAAGATGAGCTGCTGGGTCCTGGCCCAGCGGACCACCCTGTCCCGGGCCGGGCTCGGGCGGATCAACAGCCCGCGGTCGGCGAGGTCGTCGCCGAGCCGCTGGACGGTGGGGGAGGTGGCGATCTCCTTCCGGAGCGCACCGAGCGCGCCGCTGTCGGCGGCCCGGACGGTGTCGAGCACGGTACGCGGGATCTCACCCGAGACGGTGCTGTCGCCGCGGCCCGGGGTGATCACACCGGGTCGGGCGACGGTGATCATCCCGTCGGTGTGGAGCCGGATGATCGCGGTGTCGGCGACCCGCCCGGGACCGCCGCTGAGGAAGGCCGCTTCGTAGAGGTCGTCCAGCGGGGCCCGTCGGCCCCGGTCGGGCCGCTTGCTGGTGACCGAGGCGGCGATGAGCAGGGCCGCGGTGAAGGCGGCGACGAGTACGGCGGCGGCGATGGCCGCCGGGGTGGCGATATCCATGGATGTCTCCTGTCGACCGATTCCGAAGACTCCGGCCGGCCCGGTCCGGGCCCGCCGGAGCACCGTGCGAGGTGGGATGACGCCGGTACGGGGAGGTGGTCGGGGAGGTCAGCAGCCGCCCCCGCCCCCGCAGGAGGAGCCCCCGCCGCCCCCGCACGACGAACCCCCTCCGCCGCACGACGAACCCCCGCCGCCTCCGCAGGACGACCCGCCCCCGCCGCCTCCGCCTCCGCCTCCGCAGGAGGAGGAGCCGCTGCCCCCGCCGTACGAGGAGTCGCCTCCGGCGGAGCTGCCGCACCACACACCGGTGACCGTGACGCCGCCGTCGGAGTACACGGGCGCGACGATCGGTACGGCGGCGGCCGCGAGCAGCACGGCACGGGTCTGGTTGTCGGAGGCGCTGCGCGGGCCTTCGAGCGCCACATCGCTGCCGGGGTGGTGCGAGGGGTAGCAGTTCCGGATGTAACTGTTCACCGCCTGACGGCCCTTGGTGGTCGTATGCCGGTGGAGCGCGGCCATCACGACGGCCGTGACCAGCACGCTCGGAATGATCAGCGGTACGACCATGGCCGCCAGCGGTATGCCCCCGTCGTAGCCGAAGACCGTCCTCAGGACGACGGCCGGGATCGCCGCCAGGAGCAGGATCATCTGGGTGATCGCCCAGCGGCGGACGTTCCGCCGCGTCCGGACGGGTCCGACGAGCAGTCCGGCGCGGGCCAGCCGGTCACCGATCTCCTGGACCACCGGCGAGAGCGCCACCTCCCGCCGCACCTCGGAGAGCGCCCCGCTCTCCGCGTTCCGCAGGGCCGTGAGGACGGCCTGCTGTATCGGGTCGGCCGGGGCGACCCCCGTGGCGGTGACGAAACCGGTGGCGGCGATCCGCAGCTGTCCGGCACCGATCATCTCCGCCACGGCCGTGTCCACGACCCGGGCCGGACCACCGGTCAGAAAGGCGACTTCGTAGAGCTCGGGGTCGCTCCGCAGCGGATCGGTGGCCCGCCGCCGGACGACACAGGCGGCGACGATCAGCGACACCGTCGCGGTGAGGATGAACGCGTCGATGAGGAGGGCTTCGGTCACGGTGCTCACAACGGGCACCTCCTGACTGGATATATGCGATGAAAAGGTTCATTCGGTCGGCTGTGATGCCGTCACCGGGTATGCCGGTGGCGCCCGGGGGTGGTGGGGTGGCCGGGGCGTGGCGGTGTGGGGCCGTTCGAGCGGGGTCGTACGGTGCTACGGGTGCGCGGGGCCACCGGAGGGCGGGATCGCCCTCCGGGCCGCCTCCGCGCAGGTCAGTTCAGGCGGGCCGGTTCACGTGATGGGTACACGAAGGCCGGATCGGGTCACGGTGCCATCAGCCGCAGCCGCAGCCGCCGCACCCACCGCAGCCTCCGCCGTCACCACCGCCGCCGTCACCGCCTCCGTCGGCTCCACTGCCGCCTCCGCCGCAGCTCGCGCCGCCGCGGTTGTCCACGCTTCCGCCGCAGCTCTTGCCGTCGTCGCCGTTCGCGCCGCACCAGGACGCCGCCTGTTGGTCGGCGGCGACGGCCGGTACCGCGACCAGCCCGACGACCGCGACCCCCGCGGCTGCGGCCATCAACTTCCGTACCGTGGTGTCCTCGACGCCTTTGAGCCCCAGGACGGCGACCCGTCCGGAGGGTGTCGACGCGTGCTTGAAGTTCCTCCGGTGGACGGCGAGCGCCACCGCCCCGGCGCCGGTCAGCCGGTCGCTCGCCTTGTCCGCCACCAGGGCGGACACGATCAGGCCCACCAGCAACCCGGGCCCCGTGTAGAGGACGAACGGGCCGTCGACGTCCTTCCACTCCCCCAGGTAGCCGGCCGCGGTGACCGCGATCGAGACGAGGATGCCCGCGAAGAACAGCTGAGCCTGGAACGAACCCCACCGGTGGATCAGCCGGCGGTCCGGAGCCGGTGCCAGCATCAGCCCCTTTTCCGCGAGACCGTGGCCGATCCGCTGGACCGCGGGGTAGCGCGCCGCGGTGTGACGGAGGGTGTTCAACGCGCCGTCGGGCACGTTCTCGGCGGCGTCCAGGACCGCGCGCTCCACCGCGTCGACGGCCTCGGCCCGCTCGACGGTGACGATGCCGGGCTCGGTGATCAGGATCCTGCCGTCGGCGCTCATCGAGGCGAGTGCGGCGTCCACGGCCCGCAGCGGGCCGCCGCCCAGGAAGGCGGCGTCGTACGTGTCCTCGATCGAGACCTTCGTACCGTGGCCGCGCCGGTGCCTGCGGTGGGTGGTCACCCCCTCCACGAGGAGCCACAACGTCAGCACGCCGACCACGACATTCACCAGGACGGAAACGGTGCCCAGTTCCACGGCGTCACCTTCTGACGAGTACGGCGCGGGCCGCTCGGGCCGCGCGGAAGATCCGGTCGGTACGTCGCCGGGGACGTACCCCGGCCCGCTCCTGCCACCACCGCGTCAGCCGCTCGCGCGCCTCGGCGTCCTCGGGACGGCCCGCGACCAGCAGATGCTCGGCGAACGACATCGCGTCGCGCCGGTACCCGGACCGCATCGGCCGGTTCCTGGCGTACGTGAGGAAGGCGCTCCGGTACTCCCGGCCGAGGATCTCCGGCAGCTCGGGCGCGATCTTCGCCACCACCCGCGACCGCTTCACCGCCAGCGCCCGGCTCTGCACCCGCAGCCTGCGCTGGTCGAACTCCTCGGGCGCCGGGGTCCCGGCGACGAGCGACGACAGCAGCGCGGCCTCGGCGATCCCCAGCCGCCCCCGCGCGCCCTCGTCCGCCGCGGGCTGCGGCGGCACGGATCCGGACACGGATGCGGATGCGGATACGGGGCCGGGCACGTCCGCCGGGTCGGGGCGGGGCGGGCGCGACGACTCCAGCACCGTACGGATAGCGTCCAGTTCGGACGCCAGCTCGGCCTCCGGCGGGAAGTCGTCGTCCCGCTCCAGCAGCACACCGGGCGGCGCGACCCGCGACGTCAGCTCGCGCAGTACATCGAGGACCGGCTCGGGCACCGGATGGGCGTGGGTGTCGTGCCAGACCCCGTCACGCTCGACACCGCCCGCGACATGGACGTACGCGATCGCCTCCACCGGCAGCTCGGCCAGCGCCTTCGCGGGGTCCTCACCGCGGTTGACGAAGTTGGTGTGGAGATTGGCCACATCGATCAGCAGCCGGACCCCGGTCCGCTCGACCAGCTCGGCCAGGAACCGGCCCTCGGTCATCTCCTCGCCCGGCCAGGCGATCAGCGCCGCGATGTTCTCCAGCGCCAGGGGCACCGGGAGCTGGTCCTGGGCGATCCGGACGTTCTCGCAGAGCACGGCCAGGGCGTCCCGGGTCCGGGGGACCGGCAGCAGGTGCCCGGCCTCGAGCCGGGGCGAAGCGGTGAGCGGGCCGCCCGCGCGGACGAACGCGATGTGCTCGGTCACCAGCGGCGAGCCGAGCGCCTTCGCCCGCTCCGCGAGATCCTTCAGCCGCTGTTCGTCGGGCCGGTCGGCGCCGCCGAGCCCCAGGGACACACCGTGCGGGACGACGGTCACTCCCCGGGCGCGGAGCCGTTCCACGGACGCGGGGAGGTGGCCCGGGCAGATGTTCTCCGCCACCACCTCGACCCAGTCGACGCCCGGCAGGCGCTCCACCGTCTCCGCGATCTCGGGCCGCCAGCCGATGCCGGTGCCGAGTATGCCGTGCCGCATCGTTTCCTCCCCCTGGTCCCTGTACGGTACGCCCCACCCGTGAGGGTGTGTACCGAGGACTATGGCCCCGCCGTGTGAGCGTGAACCCCGGAACTGGGACGTTCAGAGCATGACTTGAGGTTCCCTGTGAGGCGGTTCGGCGGACATCGGTCCGTTCCCCCGCACCCCGCGTCGCGGTGACGCTTCACCGTGCCGACCGGGCGGGCCCCAGGTCCTGGGGAGAAAGAGTTCGGCGTCAGCGCAGCGCCGGATGGTCGGCGACCACCGTGCAGGAGCCCGGGGCGATCTCGGTGAAACCGGCGTCCCGTACGACCGGCAGTCCGGACGACACCAGGGACGCCCAGCGCTCCGGCGAGGCCGTACGGACCGCGAGGGCGAAGCCGTCCGCCGCCCATGCCTTGCGCTCCGCGTCGCCCAGCTCCCACCAGGCGAGCTGGGCGCCGTGTCCGGCCTGGGCCATCGCCTTGCCCGCGGACATCGCGACATCCGGGCCGAGCCAGAGGACGGGGGCGCCGGCGGCGGGCGGGGCCGGGGGCCCGGGGTCGGCCAGTTCGGTGCCGGACACCTGGAGCTTGACCAGTTCCTTGGGCCAGCCGTCCAGCGGTACCGGCGGGTAGACCCGGACCTCCGCCGTCGTACCGGTCACGGTGATCCCCGGCAGCTCCGCCGCGCGCCGCCACTCCGCGCCGCGTGCCCGGCGGACCACCTTGCGGATCCGGGCGTCCTGCCAGTCCCGCATCGCGCCCGCCCACGCGCCGTCCCCGTGGGACCGCTCGTCGGCCAGGATCGTCAGGACCGCGCGGGCGGCCGTCTCCAGCGCGTCCGTACGGGCGGGAGGCGCGGCCTTCTCGATCCGGGCGACGAGCGGCAGGACGAACTGCCGGGCCTCGTCGCGATCGGTCTCCTCGTGCCGGAACGGGGAGGAGGGGGCGGAGTCGGAGGTGGTGGAATCGCTGCTCACCCCGTCCAGTCTGCCAGCCGGGACGGACCGTCGAAATTCTTGGCGTATACCGCCCGTCCGGGTGAGGATGCGCGGTATGAAAAGCGACCTCTTCTCCTCCGAGAACATGGCTCAGCCCGCGGCTCAGCCGGGGCTGACCCAGCAGAACCCCAAATCGGTCAAGTACGCCGTCAACGGCGAGATGCACGCCCGCCAGGGGTCGATGATCGCCTACCGCGGCAATCTCCAGTTCGAGCGCAAGGGGCAGGGCCTCGGCGGCATGCTCAAGCGGGCGGTGACCGGTGAGGGACTGCCGCTGATGGTGGTCAAGGGACAGGGCGAGGCGTGGTTCGCCCACGAGGCCGCGAACTGTTTCATCGTCGAGCTGGAGCACGGTGACGCGCTCACCATCAACGGCCGCAACGTGCTCTGTTTCGACGCCACCCTCTCGTACGAGATCAAGACGGTGAAGGGCGCCGGTATGACCGGTGGCGGCCTCTTCAACAGCGTTTTCACCGGCCACGGCAAGCTGGCCCTGATGTGCGAGGGCCACCCGGTCGTCATCCCGGTCTCCGCCCAGCAGCCGGTGTACGTCGACACCGACGCGGTCGTCGGCTGGAGCGCGCACCTGGAGACGTCCCTGCACCGCTCCCAGTCCGTCGGCTCCATGATCCGCGGCGGTTCCGGCGAGGCGGTCCAGCTCGTGCTCTCGGGCGAGGGTTTCGTCATCGTCCGCCCGAGTGAGCTGGTGCCGCAGAAGTCCGGCAGCTGACACCCGTACCCGTACACCTGTTGTATCCGTGCGTACGGCCGCGGGGCGGTCGTCGGATCGTCCCCGGCCGGCCCGGCGGACCGCCGTATCCTGGTGACATGGACACTTCGCCGTACTGCGAGAGCGACGGTCGGGCCGGACGGGAGCCGGCGGCCGCGGGGCCGCCGTTCGCGGAGTGCGTGCTGTGCCGGGAGCCCACCGAGTACCCGGAGTCGACCAGGGGCGTCACGCTCTGCCCGGTGTGCGAGTGGCAGGAGGCGCAGCGCGCGGCCTGCTCGGGCTGACCGCGCCGGTCCGTATCGCCGCCCGGTCCTGTCCGGGTCCCGGCTCCCGGGTCCTGGGCCGGTCCCGCCCCGCCCCGGCCCGGGCCGGGGCGTCCCGGCGCGTCTCAGCGCGCGGGGCGCATCAGCTCCGAGACCTTCACCATCCGGTAGCCCCGGCGCCTCAGCTCCGGTACGACCTTCCTGATCGCCGCCTCCGTTGTCGGCGCGGCGCTGAGGGTGCAGTGCAGCACCACCACCGATCCTGGCCTCACCCCCGCCAGTACCTGCTCGGCGACCGCGTCCGCGTCCGTCGCGAAGGCGTCGCCGCCGACGACGTCCCACTGCACCGCCGTCACCCCGGTCGGGCCGATCGCGCGCAGCGCCGTGTCGTCGTGGCAGCCGCCGGGGAAGCGGAAGTACGGGACGACGTTCCGCGCGCCCGCCGCGCGGAACGCGGCGAAGGCCCGGTCCACATCCGCCCTCATGTCCTTCGCCGCCAGGGCCGGGAGCCCGTAGCAGGGGGACTTGAAGGCGTGGTGGCTGTAGGAGTGGTTCGCCACCTCGAACCGGGGATCCGTGCCGATCGCCCGCGCCTGGTCGGGGTACTCCTCCGCCCAGCGGCCCGTCATGAAGATTGTGGCCGGGACGTCGAGCGTCCGCAGCGCGTCGACGAGACCGGGGTTGTCGAAGCGTTCGCCGCGGGCCGCGCGCGGCCCCTGGTCGGCGGTCATATCCGCGTCGAAGGTGAGGGCGACGGTCTTCTCCGCCCGGTCGGCGGGGACGGCGGACCGCGAGAAGACCGGGGCGGAACCGCCGGGCCCCGGCGCCAGTCCCGGCACGGCGGGAGCGGGGGTCGCGCCCGCCGCCTCACGGGCCGGGGCGGCGGCGGTCCCGGCCGGTGCCCCGGACTCCCCGGCGCAGCCCACCAGGAGGGTGCCCGCCACGGCCAACGTTACCGCCATACGTACGTTGATCATCACAAAAGGAAAATAGATGATCGTTCCGGTGCGGGGGCGCCGTGTTGCGGCCGTGTCGGGAACCGGGTCAGGCTGTCCACCCGAGCGGGTGCGCCCCGCGCCCGCGCGGCCCGTGACATCTGTCCAGGAGGTTTCGATGGCCCCGCCCCCCACGGCGTCCCCCACGGCCGGAGTACTCACCCGCCCCACCGACCCGCGGGCCGTGCCCGAAGACCGGGGCGGCGCGGTGTGGCGGCTCGCGGAGTCCGGCCGGCAACTGGACGCCAATGTCGTCAGGGTGTTGCCGGGCAGCCGTATCGACAGCCATGTCGAAGCCGATCTGGACGTCCTGCTGTGCGTGCTCGGCGGGGCCGGTGAACTGGAGACCGGCACGGGGGCGCAGGCGCTGGAGCCCGGCTGTGTGGCCTGGCTGCCCCGGGGGGAGCGGCGCGCGCTGTCCGCCGGGGCGGAGGGGCTCACCTATCTGACCGCGCACCGGCGCAGGCCGGGTCTCGGGATCCGCCCGGCGGCGGGCGGGGTCGCGCCCCGGGAGGAGGGCGGGGAGGCGGCGTGTCTGCTCGGGCTGATCTGTCCCGGTTGCGACCGGCCCGCGGACGGCATCGGCGCGCGGTTCTGCTCGCGCTGCGGGACGGCACTGCCGGTGGCCTGAGCCGGAAGAGTCCAAGGCCGCCGCTCCCGCGGCCCTACGGCCACGGGAGCGGCGGGCCCGGGACGGGTGCCCGGGCCCCCGGCGGGGGGGGGGCGGGCCCGGGGGCCCGGGTGGGGGCGGGGGGGGGCGGGGGGGGGGAGGTTGGGGACAAAGGGGCCGTGTGGGGGGGGGGCACCCCCCC
>NZ_JBHYZV010000018.1:62912-104898 GCF_042753905.1 Streptomyces sp. NPDC059248
GCCCCGCGCACGCCAGGGGCGCGGTGTACCGCGCGCGGGGGGGGCGGCCCCGGCGGGTGCCCTCCCCGGTACCCCACCCGGCCCCCCCCCCCGGGGCCCCCCCGCCCGGGGGCGCGGCGGCCCGGGAACGTGTCCCGGGCCGCCGGACGGAGGTCAGTCGCGCCAGGGGCCCGTGATGGCGAAGGTCGTGCCGGGGCGGTAGCAGTTGACGAACATCGTCTCGTTGTCCGGGGAGAACACCACGCCCGCGAACTCGCCCCACTCGGGCAGCTCGGGGGTGCCGATGTTCTGGCGGTTGCGGGCCATCTCGTAGATCTCGCCCCGGCGCGACACCCCGTACACGTGCTGGGCGCCGGCGCCGTCCTCGCAGACCATCAGGTTGCCGCCGGGGGCCAGGCAGATGTTGTCCGGGTTCTCGCCGGGGGTCTGGATGTCGTGGCCGGGCCCGAAGATCACCACCAGGGTGAGCCGCCGCCGGCCCGGCTCGTACTTCCACACCTGGCCGAAGTGGTCACCGGCGGAGCCCTGGCTGCTGCGGGCGTAGCTGGAGACGAAGTAGACCGAGCGGCCGCCCCACCACGCGCCCTCCAGCTTCTGGGCGCGGGTGATACCGCCGGGGCCGTAGTCCTGGGAGCGTACGGAGGTCGTGACGGCCTGGCTGTCGGGCACCGGCACCCATTCGACCCGGTCGAACGAGGTCCCGGGTTCGGAGACCGCCGACAGATCGGCCAGCCCGGGGACCCGCATCGCCTCCAGCCGGCCGCCCGCGCGGAGCGAACCGGGGCCGCCGAGCGGGCGGTCGGGGAGGAAGCGGAAGAAGAGACCGAAGGGGCGCTTGGCGTCCTCGGTCTCGTAGATGATGCCCGTCCTGGGGTCGACCGCGACGGCCTCGTGTTCGAAGCGGCCCATCGCGGTCAGCGGTACGGCGCCGGATCTGCGCGGGTCGGCGCCGTCGACCTCGAAGACGAAGCCGTGGTCCTTGGTGTAGCCGCCGGTACCGGCGCGGCTCTCGTCCTCCTCGCAGGTGAGCCAGGTGCCCCACGGGGTGGGGCCGCCCGCGCAGTTCACCGCCGTACCGGCGATGGCGACCCGCTCGGACAGCACCCGGTTGTCGTCGTCGAGTTCGAGGACGGTACAGCCACCGGTGGCCGCCGGGTCGTAGGTCAGCCCCGGCACCGCAGGTACGGGCAGCGGGTCGGTGGGGTCGTTCTCGTGGTTGCGGACGAGATAGGTCCGGCCGCCGCGCCCGGCGAAGGCGGCCATCCCGTCGTGGTTGCCCGGGATCGTGCCCTCGCCCGACGACAGGGGCTGCCCCTCCCGGGACAGCACCCGGTAGCGGAAGCCCTTCGGCAGGTCGAGGAGTCCGGCGGGGTCGGGGACGAGCGGGCCGTAGCCGGCCCGGCTGTGGGCCGCGGCCGTACCCGCGAAGAGTTCGGAGAGCGTTCCGGCGAAGGCGATCGACGCGCCCAGCGCGCCGGTTCCGGCGAGAACGTTGCGACGTGAGGTTTCCGGCATGAGGCAACTCCCTGTGGCGGACAGGAATGACGACTGACGGCGGAGCGGGGTCGTGCGAGGTCGTGCGGGGTCGTGCGGGACGTACGGCCCGGATGGGGGCGGCCGACGGAAGGGAGAACGGTGGAACGGGGACGGGGGAAACGCGGTGGTGTGATCCTGGGCGAGTGATCCGGGACACAAAAAGTGACCCGCACGTATGTAGCACGCACCTGGTGGGTGCGTGAACCGTGCGGGTCACCGGGACGGCTGTGAAGTCTGAAACTGGACGTCCGCCGGGGGATCTTCAGCCGTTTCCCCGGCCGCCGGGATCAGGCCAGTTCGGCGGTGAGGGTGATGGTGGTGCCGGTCAGGGCCTGGCTCACCGGGCAGTTCTTCTTGGCGTTCTCCGCGGCGGCGGCGAAGGCCTCCGCGTCGATCCCGGGCACCTCGCCGCGGACGGTCAGATGAATGCCGGTGATGCCCTCACCCGGCTGGAAGGTGACGTCCGCCTTGGTCTCCAGACGGGTGGGCGGGTTGCCCGCGCCGGCCAGACCGTGCGAGAGGGCCATCGAGAAGCAGCTGGAGTGGGCCGCGGCGATCAGCTCTTCGGGGCTGGTCTTGCCATTGGCCTGCTCGGCGCGGGACGGCCAGGAGACCGGCTGCGTACCGATGCCGGACGAGTCGAAGGTGACCTCGCCCGACCCCTTCAGCAGATCGCCTTCCCAGACCGTGTGCGCCGTGCGAGTCGTGGCCATGGTGTGAAATCCCTTCTGACCTTCTGTTGGAGCGCTGGTTGCGCCCCTCGAACCTACTGGTCGCGACGGTGCTCGGGAAAACCGGCCGGACCGGAAACCGGCCCGCGAGCCCTGACGGGGCGTCGGTTCAGGAGCCGCCGGGGGAGTCCCCGGAGCCCTTCGCGCGCGTGGTACGCGAACTCTTCGCGCCGGGCTCCTCGCCGGCGGGGCCCTGGGCGTCGCGGGCCAGCGCCGTGAGGCGGGAGATCGCCCGGAAGTACTTCTTGCGGTAGCCGCCGTTGAGCATCTCCTCGCCGAACAGCCGGTCGAAGGGGACCCCGGAGGTCACCACGGGCACCTCGGCGTCGTAGAGCCGGTCGGCGAGGACGACCAGCCGCAGCGCCGTCGACTGGTCCGGTACGGGCTCGACACCGGTCAGACAGACCAGCTCGACGCCCTCGATCAGCATCCCGTAGCGGCTGGGGTGCACCTGGGAGAGGTGCCCGAGCAGATGGGGGAAGTGGTCGAGGGACGCGCCGGGGGTGGTCCGCGCCGTCTTGGTGACGACTTCGTCGGCGTACGGGTGCGGGGCCTCGGGCAGCCCCCGGTGGCGGTAGTCCTCGCCGTCGATCCGCAGCGGCCGGAAGTGGGCGGAGAGCCCCTGGATCTCGCGCAGGAAGTCGGCGGCGGCGAACCGGCCCTCGCCCAGCTTGCCCGGCAGGGTGTTGGAGGTGGCCGCCAGCGACACCCCGGCCGCCACCAGCTTCGACAGCAGCGACGACACCAGGACCGTATCGCCCGGGTCGTCCAGCTCGAACTCGTCGATGCAGAGCAGCCGGTACCGGCCGAGGACGCGGACGGTCTCCTGGAAGCCCAGCGCGCCGACCAGGTTCGTCAGCTCCACGAAGGTGCAGAACGCCTTCTGGTGGACCGGGACGGCCGCGGCGTGCCACACGGAGGCCAGCAGATGCGTCTTGCCGACGCCGTAGCCGCCGTCGAGATAGACACCGCTCGGCCCGGTGGGCGCGGCGGGCTTGCGGGAGAGCCAGCGGCGCAGGCCCGTCTCCGCCGCGGGACCCCGGCCGATCCCGGCCGCGAAGGCGGCCAGCCGGGTGACCGCCTCGGCCTGGCTGGGGTGGTTCGGATCCGGTATGTACGTATCGAAGCGGACGGTGTCGAAGCGCCACGGCGGCTCCAGCGCGGCCACCATCTGCTCGACGGAGACATGGGGGCGGCGCGCGGCCAGCGAATGCGGCGGACCGGCGGTTATGGGGCTGGTGGCAGGGGTCGGCACAGTTATCCACTGTAAGCGTCATGGGAGACTGCTGGGCATGCGACGCCTGCTCCCTGTGACCGATCAGACACCCGACCGCGACCGTGAGTGGTCGCTGGAAGAGCTGGCGGAGCTGTACGGCTACCCCCCGCCGGCCGCCGGGGGGCCGGGGGCGTGGCTGCGGGCGAACATGGTCGCGTCGCTGGACGGCGCGGCCCAGCACGGCGGAGCGTCCCAGCCGCTGTCCGGCGCCGCCGATATGCGGATCTTCGGGGTACTGCGGGCGCTGAGCGATGTGGTGATCGCGGGGGCCGAGACGGTCCGCAGTGAGGGGTACCGGCCCGCGAAGGCCCGGGAGGCGTTCGCGGCCCGCCGGGCCGCCGCCGGGCAGGCGCCCGCCCCGGCGATCGCGGTGGTCAGCGCGTCCCTCGACCTCGATCTGACGGCTCCGCTCTTCACCGAGCCGCTGGTGCCGACGCTGATCCTCACCGGCGCGGGGGCGGCGCCGGAGCGGGTGCGGGCCGCCGAGCGGGCGGGCGCCGAGGTCGTGATCGCGGGTGACGGGCCCGGGGTGGACCCGGCGCAGGCCGTGGCGGCGCTGGCCGGGCGGGGACTGACCCGGCAGCTCGTCGAGGGCGGCCCCCGGCTGCTGGGCCGGTTCGTGGCCGCCGGCGTACTGGACGAGCTGTGTCTGACGGTGGCGCCCGTGATGACCGCGGGCGACGCCCAGCGGATCACCGACGGCCCGGGAGTGACCGTTCCCGAACGGTTCGCACTGGTGTCCGTACTGGAGGAGGCGGGGTTCCTCTTCACCCGCTACCGTCGCATCTGACAATCGGCGGAATTTCCCGTTCCGGTTAGCTTCGGCTGGGCAGACTTACTTTCGCAGACCCCGTGCGGTCACGGGGAAGGATGGTTTCCGCAGAAGGGCTCCTGAACGTGTTCACAAGCGTACTGATGATCGAGAAGCCCCTGACGTCCGTCGATGTGGATTTTGTGACAACCCTCCACGGGGACGAGGCCGTCTCGTTCGTCGTGCTGATGCAGCCCCGCGGTGCCCAGGCCGATGTCCTGCTGCGCGCGATCGACGACGTGGCCCTCGGCGAGCTGAAGGACGCCGTGCGCGAGGGCGACGTACCCGAGGGCGACGACGCGGTCGCCCCCGCCGAGCTGGCCCTGGAACACTCCCTGCGCGCCCTGCGCGGGGCCGGCTCCGAGGCCGTGGGCCAGGTCGTCGAGGACCACCCCCTCGACATGCTGAGGACCGTGGTCGACGAGTCGAACGCCGACGAGGTGATCGTGCTGACCGCCCCGCACTACGTGGAGGAGTTCTTCCACCGGGACTGGGCCTCCAGGGCCCGGCACAAGGTCGGCGTCCCGGTGCTCAAGCTCTTCGCCCACAGCGAATAGGGTGGTCACCGGCCGGAGAGCGACCGGCCGCAGACCCGAACAGAAAGCGGAGACACGCATGGCATCCGCCATCCCCACCGCCATGGCACGCCCCCACTTCATCGGCATCGGCGGCGCCGGGATGTCCGGTATCGCGAAGATCCTCGCCCGCCGCGGCGCGCAGGTGGCGGGCAGCGACGCCAAGGAGTCGGCCACGGCGGATGCCCTGCGGGCCCTCGGCGCCACCGTCCACATCGGACACGCGGCCGAGCACCTCGCCGACGACGCCAGCTGTGTCGTCGTCTCCAGCGCGATCCGCGCCGACAACCCCGAGCTGGTGCGCGCCGCCGGGCTCTCGGTGCCGGTGGTCCACCGCGCCGACGCGCTGGCGTCCCTGATGGACGGGCTCCGCCCGATCGCCGTCGCCGGTACGCACGGCAAGACCACCACCACGTCCATGCTGGCGGTCGCCCTCTCGGAGCTGGGCCTCGACCCCTCGTACGCGATCGGCGGCGATCTGGCCGGCCCCGGGACCAACGCCCGGCACGGCGACGGCGAGATCTTCGTCGCCGAGGCCGACGAGAGCGACCGCAGCTTCCACAAGTACGCCCCCGAGGTCGCGATCGTCCTCAATGTGGAGCTGGACCACCACGCCAACTACGCCTCCATGGCCGAGATCCACGAGTCCTTCGACACCTTCGCCGGCCGGATCGTCCCCGGCGGCACGCTGGTGGTCTCCGCCGACCAGGCCGGCGCGGTCGAGCTGACCGAGCGGGTCCGCGGCCGGGACGGGCTGAACGTGGTCACCTACGGCGAGTCCGAGACCGCCGACATCCGCATCCACCGGATCACCCCGCGTGGGCTGACCACCGAGGTCACGGTCCTGCTCGACGGCCGGTTCCTGACCTTCACGGTCTCGGTCCCCGGCAGCCACTACGCGCACAACGCGGTCGCCGCGCTGGCCGCCGGGGTCGCCCTCGGCATCCCGGCGCACAATCTGGCCTCCGCCCTCGGCACGTACACCGGCGTCGGCCGCCGCCTCCAGCTCAAGGGCGAGGCGGACGGGGTGCGGGTCATCGACTCGTACGCCCACCACCCCACCGAGATGACCGCCGACCTGGAGGCCATGCGGGGCGCCGCTGCCGACTCCCGGCTGCTCGTCGTCTTCCAGCCGCACCTGTTCTCCCGCACCCGGGAGCTGGGCAAGGAGATGGGCGACGCGCTCGCCCTGGCCGACGCCTCCGTCGTCCTGGACGTCTACCCGGCGCGTGAGGACCCGATCCCCGGTGTCACCAGCGCCCTGATCGTGGACGCCGCCCGGGCCGCGGGCGCCGACGTCACTCCCGTGCACGACCAGGCGGCGGTCGCCGACACGATCGCGGGAATGGCCCGGCCCGGCGATCTCGTTCTCACCATGGGAGCCGGGGACGTGACCGACCTCGGCCCCGTGATCCTGGCCCGGCTCTCCGGCCGGACCCTTTCGTCGAGCTGAGGAAGCGGTTCCCATGGCGTACGAGATCCAGAAGCCGGACGAGCAGTGGCGCGTGGAGCTGAGCCCCGCCGAGTACCAGGTCCTGCGGCAGGCGGGCACCGAGCCCGCGTTCACCGGTGAGTACACCGACACCACCACCGAGGGTGTGTACTCCTGTCGTGCCTGCGGCGCCGAGCTGTTCCGCTCCGACACCAAGTTCGCCTCCCACTGCGGCTGGCCGTCCTTCTTCGATCCGAAGGACTCCGACGCGGTGGAGCTGCTGGAGGACCGCTCGCACGGCATGGCCCGTACGGAGGTCCGATGCGCCCGGTGCGGATCCCACCTCGGACATGTGTTCGAAGGTGAGGGGTATCCGACCCCGACGGACCAGCGCTACTGCATCAACAGCATCTCCCTCCGGCTGACCCCTGACGGTTCCGAAGGCCCCGAAGGCTCCGGCGGTTCCGAGGGTTCCGGCGGCGCCGTCTAGCGGCGCGCCGACCGTGTCAGCCAACGGGCCCGACACCGGGCCCACCGCCGTCCTTCCCGAGCAGCTGACCGCCCGCGCCCGGGCCCTCGCCGTGCCCGGGCGGCGGCGGATCCTCGGTATCGCCGGGGCGCCCGGCGCCGGGAAGTCCACCCTCGCCGCCCGGCTGGTCGCCGCGCTCGGCGGGGGACCGGCCGCCGTCCTCGTCCCCATGGACGGCTTCCACCTGGCCGGGGCCGAGCTGCGGCGGCTGGGACGCGACCACCGCAAAGGGGCGCCCGACACCTTCGACGCCGACGGATACGTCGCCCTGCTCACCCGGCTGCGCGCCGCCGAAGCCGGAGTCACCGTCTACGCCCCCGCCTTCGACCGGGCCCTGGAGGAGCCGGTCGCGGGAGCCGTGCCCGTACCGCCCGATGTCCCCCTCGTCGTCACCGAGGGCAACTACCTCCTCCACGACGAAGGGCCCTGGAGCCGGGTACGGCCCCTGATCGACGAGATCTGGTACGTGGAACCCGACGAGGCCACCCGGCTGCGGCGGCTCGTCGCCCGGCATATTGCCTACGGCAAGGAACCCGGTCACGCCCGGCGCTGGGTGACCGAATCCGACCAGCCCAACGCCCGGCTCGTGGCCCGCGGCCGGGCCCGCGCCGACCTCGTCGTCCCCCTGCCCTGACTCCTGCCCCGACCCGGTCGCGCCCCTGCGCCCGTCTCGGTCCGCGTCCCCGGCCGCGCTTTGGTCCGGATCCCGCCCCGGCCCCGAACCGATCTGTTGAACGGATCTTTGCCGGGCCGGGCTACCGGGGTGGGTAGGCTCGATCCCGAGGTGTGGCGGGTCGAGCGGGAGGCGGTTGACGTGGGGTTGTTCCGGCGGGGGTCGAAGCGCGACCGCAGCGACGCGCCACGGGACCCCGAGTTCTCCTACCTGTCGGCCGACGAGGGCACCCGGTTCCGCGCCCAGGTCCGGGAGGCCTTCGCCGAACAGGGCCTCGAAGTGACGGTCTACACCGACGTCGTCACCGACAGCGCCGGACGCCAGTTCGGACTCGCCAATCTCGCCGCCGTCCTTCACAACGACGACCGGGGGCCGCGCGCCTGGCCGGAACTCGTCCGGCGGCATGTGGGCATGGTGCTGCGGACCATGGACGCGCCCTCCGCCCTCGACACCCTCTCCACCGAGCAGATCCGCGCCCAGCTCTACCCCCGGGTCCTGGGCGCCGAGGGCTTCGACCCGGAGAACTTCCACTACGCCCGCCGGATCGCGCCCGGCCTCTACGAGATCATCGCCCTCGACCTGCCGGAGAGCGTCATGATGCTCACCGACGACGCCCTCGCCCCCCTCGGCGATCTGCCGTACCTGCGCCAACAGGCCCTGTACAACCTGCGCGGACTGCCACTGGAGGGCCATGAGACCGTCAAGGGCGGCGACGGGCTCCGCTTCGAGGTCGTCATCGGGGACTCCTTCTACACCGCCAGCCGGGTCCTGACGCTGGAGAGCGTCGTCCGGGAGGTGACGGGCGAGACGCTGTCGTCCGACGGCGCCCTGGTCGCCTTCCCCTTCCGGCACCAGCTCGCCTTCCACGTCATCCGGGACGCCGGACTGATCCCGGCCCTCAACGCCATGACGTCGTTCGCGGCGTCCGGCTTCGCCGACACACCCGGAGCGATCTCGCCGTACGTCTACTGGTGGCGCGACGGCACCCTCACCCAGCTCAGCGACCACGACGAGGACGGGGAGGGGCTGCGGATCGTGGTGGGGGAGGAGTTCCAGGAACTGCTGGAACGTCTCGTCGGCGACGACGACGGCTGACCGACGTACGGCGGTACGGGGGTATCGCGGTACGGGGGTACGGGGCACGGCCCACCGGGCTCGCGCCCCTTCCGCGCCCCGGGCAGGATGGAGCCATGCCGATGACGCCGCCGCCGACGCAAACGCAGACGCCCCCCGCGCCCTTCACGGCCGACGACTACCGCGCCCGGATGGACCGGGCCGCCCGCGCCGCCGCCGACGCCGGACTCGCGGGCGTCCTCGTCGCCCCAGGACCCGACCTGGTCCATCTCACCGGCTACGCGCCGCCCACCACCGAGCGCCTCACCCTCCTCGTCCTCGTCGCCGGACGCGAACCCGTCCTCGTCGTCCCCGCCCTGGAGGCCCCCGACGCCGAGAAGGCCGCCGGCGCGCCCGGGATCGCCCTGCGCGACTGGGCCGACGGCAAGGACCCGTACGCCGTGACGGCCGGGCTGCTGGACCCGGCGGGCCGGTTCGCGGTCAGCGACAACACCTGGGCCCTGCACCTCCTCGGCCTCGGCACGGCCCTGCCCGGCACGGCGTACACGGCCCTCACCGACGCCCTCCCCATGCTGCGCGCCGTCAAGGACGCCCGGGAGCTGGAGCGGCTCGCCGCCGCGGGCGCCGCGGCCGACGCGGCGTACGAGAAGATCCTCGAAGTCCGTTTCGCGGGCCGCCGCGAGACCGAGGTCGCCGCCGACCTCGCCGGTCTGCTGCGGGACTTCGGCCATTCCCAGGTCGACTTCACCATCGTCGGCTCGGGCCCCAACGGCGCCAACCCGCACCACGAGGCCGGGGACCGGACCATCGAGCCCGGCGACACGGTCGTCCTGGACTTCGGCGGACTCAAGGACGGCTACGGCTCCGACACCAGCCGCACGGTCCACGTCGGCGAGCCGACCCCCGCCGAGCAGCACGTCCACGACGTCGTCCGCGAGGCGCAGCAGGCCGGATACGAGGCGGTCCGGCCCGGCGCCGCCTGCCAGGACGTCGACCGGGCGGCCCGCGAGATCATCGAGGCGGCCGGGTACGGGGACCTGTTCATCCACCGCACCGGACACGGCATCGGGGTCACCACCCATGAACCGCCGTACATGATCGAGGGCGAGGAGCAGCCGCTCGTCCCCGGGATGTGCTTCTCCGTCGAGCCGGGGATCTATCTGCCCGGCCGCTTCGGGGTCCGGATCGAGGACATCGTCGCGGTGACGGAGGACGGCGGGCGGCGGCTCAACAACACCGACCGCGCGATGGCGATCGTCGCGTAGCCGTAGCCGTAGCCGTAGCCGTAGCCGTAGCCGTAGCCGCGGTCGCGGCCGCAAGCCCCCGGTCCGCCGCCCTCCGGCACCGCGGCGGCGTCACACGCCGTCGAGGTTCGCCAGCATGTCGTACGGGTACGGCAGCGGGCGCGCACTCGCCTCGTCCAGCCGCTTCCGCTGCCCGTCCGTCAGCTCCCAGCCGACCGCGCCCAGATGGTCGGCCAACTGCTCCGGGGTGCGCGGCCCGATGATCGGGGCGGTGACCCCGGGGCGCTCCATCAGCCAGCGCAGGGCCACCTGCGACGGCGTACGCCCGGCCTCGGCGCCCACCTCGTCGAGGGCGTCCACCACCCGCCAGGTCTCCTCCGTCGCCCGCTCCCGCCAGCCCTCCTTCCCGCTCCGTTGCTGCCGGTACGCCTCCCGGGAGCCGGTCGGGACGGACTCCATACCGCGCCGGTACTTGCCCGTCAGCCAGCCGCCCGCCAGCGGCCCCCACGGAATGACCCCGACGCCCTGCTCGGCGCAGAGCGGCAGCAGTTCCCACTCCGTCTCCCGGCTCAGCAGGCTGTACCGCGGCTGGAGGCAGACATACGGCTCCCAGCCCCGGTGGCGGGAGGTGTCCAGGGCGCGCTGGAGCTGGGACGCCGTCACATTGCTCGTCCCCACGTACCGCACCTTGCCCGCCGTCACCAGGGAGTCCAGGGTCGCCAGGGTCTCATCCAGCGGAGTCGTCGCGTCCCAGATATGGGTCTGGTACAGATCGATGTAGTCGGTACGCAGCCGTCGCAGACTGGCCTCCACGGCCGCGACGACGTGCTTGCGGCCGAGCCCCCGGTCGTTGGCGGCGTCGCCCATCGGCCCCCACACCTTGGTGGCCACGACGACGTCCTCCCGCCGCCGCTTCGCCAGCCAGCGCCCGAGGATCTCCTCCGACGCGCCCCGCGCGTACATATCGGCGGTGTCGACGAACGTACCGCCCGCCTCCGCGAAGGCGTCGAGGATCCGGTGCCCGTCCTCGTCACCGGCGAAGCTCATCGTGCCCAGACACAGCTCACCGACCCGCAGACCGCTCCTGCCGAGGTTCTTCTGCTTCATGACGGGCGACCGTAGAAGCATGCCCGGCCGCCGGGCAACCCATCACCGGGTGAACCCGGCCGACGGTCCCTCACGGCGCCAGGACCACCGCGCAGGACTCCGGGCCCAGCGTCAGCTCCCCCGCCGCGTCAGGACCCGGCGAAGGCTCCCACGACGCGAGGACCTGGGCGCCCGTGCCGACCGCGAACCGGGCCGGTGACCCCGCCAGGTTGTACAGGACCCTCAGCTCGCCCCGGCGCACGACGAACCGGCCGCCCTCGCCCTCGGCGTCGTACGCCGCGTCCACCGCGGCCGGATCGGGGTCGGTCAGATCGGGCTGGTCCCGGCGGAGCGCGATCAGCTCCCGGTACCAGGCCAGCAGCCGGGCGTGCGGGGGGCGGGTCCGCTCGGCCCGGTCGAGACACGAACGGCGCCGGGTCTCCGGATCCTGCGGATCGGGCACGTCCCCGGGATCCCAGCCGTGCGCCGCGAACTCGTCCCGCCGACCCGCGCGCACCAGGCCGGCCGTCGCCGGGTCGGTGTGGTCGGTGAAGTACTGCCACGGTGTGCCCGCGCCCCACTCCTCGCCCATGAACAGCATCGGGGTGAAAGGACCCGTCAGCACCAGGGCCGCCGCGCACGCCAGCAGACCGGGGGAGAGGAGCGCCGTGAGACGGTCGCCCGCCGCCCGGTTGCCGATCTGGTCATGGGACTGGGCGAACCCGACGAAGCGCCCGAGGGGGGTAGTCGCCGGGTCCACCGGGCGGCCGTGGGTACGGCCCCGGAACGAGGAGTACGTACCGTCGTGGAACCACACCCGCGTCAGCGACCGGGCCAGCGCCGCCCGCGGGCCCCCTTCGGCCCGCGCGAAATCGGTGTAGTAGCCCTGCGACTCCCCTGTGAGCAGGGTGTGCAGCCCGTGATGGAAGTCGTCGTTCCACTGGGCGTGCAGCCCGATACCGCCCGTCGCCCGCGGCTCGGTCGTCCGCGGATCGTTCCGGTCGGACTCGGCGACCAGGAACAGCGGTCGGCCCAGCTCGCCCGCGAGCCGGTCCACCGCGGCCGAGAGCTCCTCCAGGAAGGTGAGCGCCCGGTCGTCGGCGAGGGCGTGCACCGCGTCGAGCCGCAGCCCGTCGATCCGGTACTCGCGCAGCCACATCAGCGCGCTGCCCAGCAGAAAGGCCCGGACCTCGTCCGAGCCGGGCCCGTCGAGATTGACCGCGGCGCCCCACGGGGTGCGCCGGGTGTCCGTCAGATACGGGCCGAAGGCGGGCAGGACGTTTCCGGACGGGCCGAAGTGGTTGTGGACGACGTCCAGCACCACCCCGATGCCGTGCCCGTGGGCGGCGTCCACGAACCGCTTCAGCGCCGCGGGCCCGCCGTACGGCTCGTGCACGGCCCAGGGCGCCACACCGTCGTACCCCCAGCCGTGCGTTCCGGGGAACGGGCAGACCGGCATCAGCTCCACATGGGTGACGCCCAGCTCCGCCAGCTCACCGAGGTGTGCGACGGCCGCGTCGAGGGTGCCGTCGGGGGTGTAGGTGCCGATGTGCAGCTCGTACAGCACCGCGCCGCGCAGCCCACGGCCCGGCCAGTCGTACCGCCAGACATGGGTGTCCGGGAGGACCACCGCGCCCGGTCTCCCCGGCCCGTCGGGCAGCCGCCGGGCCCGGGGATCCGGCAGCGGCGGCCCGTCGTCGATCACGAAGGCGTACCGGGTGCCGTCCCCGGCCGCCGCCTCCGCCGTCCACCAGCCGGCACGGTCGGGATCCCGCGCCAGCTCCGTCGTCGATCCGTCGTCACGGCCGGCGTCACCGCCGGTCCGCAGCGCGACCCGCTCGCGCGCCGTCGGCGCCCACACCTCGAACAGCACCGGCACACCCCGTCCGTCGTCGGCACCCTTGCCTCCCGCCCATCCTGGCAAGACCCGGGCCGCGACGGGCGGTCCGTACCGCCGTTGAGGTCATGGCCGCCTCGGGGCTCAGTCCCACCAGAAGTACCACTCCCGCATCCCGTCGATCGCCTCCGCGTACGCGCCGACGCTGCCCGCGCCCTGCCATATGTTGTCGGGGCAGAAGGCGAAGTGCTCGGCGGCGAGGGCCAGCGCCGCCTCCCGGCCGACAGGCGGCGCGGCGACGCTCAGCCGCAGGGTGGCGAAGCCGACCGCGACCACCCGGGCCCCGAACCGGCGCTCCCAGTCGTCGAGGACCGCGGAGAAGGCCGTGATGTCCCCGCTCATATTGACCGGCCCCGACCACCCCGCGACGGTGAGCGCGGCGGCGGCCGACGGCGCCGCGACCAGCCCGAGCCGCAGCCAGGGGGACATGGCGAGCAGCTCACGGGCGAGCGCGTCGGCGAGCCGCCCCGGATCACCGGCCGGGGCCGGCGCGGGCGCGAGCCCCGGCCAGCCCGTCCCGAACGGCGCGAACACCTCCGAGAACCGTTCGTCGTCGTCCTGCTCGGCCTCGTCGCCGTCGGCCACCCCCGTATGCCCCCGCCACCACTCGGCGAGTACGGCGGCGGGATCCCGCTCGCCCCCGGACTCCTTCGGCGGGAACAGCTCACCGCACGCCCACGGCCGGTACGCGTCGTCGTCGGGATCGAGCGCGTCCAGCAGCAGCGGCTGGAGCCCGGAACGGGCGTGGTCGGCGCGGAACCGCGCATACGCGGCGGCGGTTGCCGGCCCGTCGCCGAGCCAGAGCACCGGCGCCCCGCCCTCGCGTTCGTCGGACCGTATGACACGTCCTGCGGGCAACTCCGCGGACAGCCGCCGTTCGTCGGCGCCGCCCGGCGGGAAGAGGGGGTGCAGTTCGGCGGGAAGAGGTCGAAGGTTCACAACGGGAACGCTAGACCCCACCACTGACATCGCCGCCGGGAGCTGTGGCGCGCGGCCCGTGGCGGGCCCGGCGACGGGCCCGCCACGGGGATCGGGTCAGGCTCCCGGCACGAAGTCGATCCGTTCCTGGATCACCGGGAAGCCCGCACGGGCGAAGTGCTTGGCCATGGGGATGTTCCCCTGGTCCGTGGCGCCCAGGACGGAGTCCACGCCCTCGTCGACGAGGAAGTGGAGGCACTCCGTCAGCAGGTCGTAGGCGTAGCCGTGGCCCCGGGCCTCGGGGACGACACCGATGAAGCCGGCGGTGGCGCCGGCCGGGACCCGGGCCGGGATGTGCAGGCCCACCAGTTCGCCCTCGGGGGTGTGGGCGACGCGCCACCACTCGCGCGGCGACGGGCACCAGTGGAAGAACTCCAGCTCCTCACGGGCCGCCTGGTCGACGCCGCCCTGTTCGATCGCGCGCAGGGCGTGCGCGTCGAGGGTCGCAGAGTGCACGCGGCGCAGGATGTCGAGGATCACCTCGTCGTCCGGCTCCGGGCGGTACACCAGCCGGGAGAGGCGCTCCGGGAGGCCCCGCTCCGGGGTCCAGCGGTAGCGGTAGCGCTCGACGAGTACCCGCATCCCGGCCGCCTCGGCCGCCCGGATCCGGATCTCGCCCGCGGCCTTCAGCTCCGGGTCGTCCCGCCAGCCGGGCGGCAGCAGCAGTTCGTAGTCCACCTGGTACGGCGCGGTGCGCAGCAGCTCGGCACCCGCCTCCTCCTCGCCGTCGGCGACGTCGAACCAGTTCACATTGACGGGGGAGGTGTCGTCGTCGGCGCCCCACCAGGCGGCGCGGGCGACGACCCGGCCGTCGCGCAGGGCGACCCGCTTCCACGCGGGACGGTGGGTGACATGGGCCAGCACACTGCCGATGCCCAGCGGGTCGGGCAGGGTGTCGAAGAGATGGGCGTCGCTCTCGGAGAGCGCGCGGATGACCGTCTCGGTCATAAGAGGTGTTCCTCCGGAAAGAATTGCGGAAAAGTGCTCCGCGCTCCCGGGGATCAGTCGACGAACGCCCGGCGGACAAGGAGGGAGCGCGAAATGTGGATGGACTGCACGGCACTCGCCTCCTTCCGTTCGTTCAGCGGCGTGGTGATCACGTTATCCGGATGACCCGGCGGACGTCCAGAGGTTTTCCCGCGGCCGGCCGGCCGGCCGGCGGGCGGGGCGGGGCGGGGCGGCTCCGGATCCATCGGCGTCCCCGCCGACGTACGAGGCGCCGATCCGACGGACCGTCGCGGCCGGTCGCCACACCGGAACCAAGCCGGGACAATGTCTCGGAACTGTTCCTTCCACGCAGGTCAGGCGAGGTTTCGGGGCGATATCGCCCTCGCCTTTCTGGACACTCCACCGCCCCCGGGCCGACAATTGCCGGGTGACCTCCTCCCTGCCGTCCCCGTCGCCCGGGTTCTCCGGTCAGCCCGTTCCGCTGCGGCCCTCCGACGCCGAACGGGACCGGGCGGTGGACGTGTTGAAGGAAGGCGCCGCGGCGGGGCGCATCTCGCACGACACCTTCGTGCGCCGGATGGAGCTGGCGCTCGCCGCCCGCAGCCCCGAGGAGCTGAAGGTCCTCACCGCCGATCTGCGGGCCGACGACGGGCTGTCCGGGCGGGTGGTCCGCTCGGTGGGCGGGGTGTCCGCGTTCCTCGTCCGGCTGCGCCGCGCCTGGGCCGCCGAGAAACTGCCGCCATTGCTGTTCCCGGAGCCCGGACCGCATCCCCTGCGGATAGGCCGCGACCCGGGGAGCGGTCTCCGGCTGACCCATGAGAGCGTCTCCCGGATGCACGCCGAGCTGATCCCGCACGGGCCCGTCTGGGTGCTGCGCGACCTCGGGTCGATGAACGGGACCACCGTCAACGGGCTGCGGGTGACCGGCTCGGTGCCCGTACGCGACGGTGACGTGGTGTCCTTCGGCCAGATCGCCTTCCGGCTCACCAAGCGCTGACCCCGGAGCCGACCGGAGCCGACCGGAGCCGATCGGAGCCGACCGGAGCCGACCGGGGCCCGGTCACCGGCCGCCGGAGGGTTCGTCCCGGACCAGCAGCGCCACCGGTCCTTCGAGGAACAGCTCGGCCGCCGCGACCCGGCCGCCCCGGACCCGCCGCTCCGACAGCAGGTCCGACCACGGCCCCTCCGGCAGCTCCACCTCCGTCCCCCGCCAGCCGCCGGCCTCCGTGAGCCGCAGCGACAGCCGGGTGACGGCCGCGACGACCTCGCCCGTACGGCAGTACGCCAGACAGTGCCCGGCCGCCGGGCCCGACACCGCCAGCGGGACGTACGTACCCGCGGGGCCGAAGACACGGGGCCGCTCCCGGCGCAGCCGCAGCGCCGCCCGGGTCAGCTTCGTACGCTCCGTGGCCGTGCCCTCCTCGAACGGCGCCCGGTTGTCCGGGTCGACCAGGGCCCGGTACTCCCGCTCGGTGCCCTGGTAGAGGTCCGGCACCCCCGGCATCGTCAGATGCAGCAGCGCCGCGCCCAGCGCGTCCGCCCGGACGTACGGCTCCAGTTCCCGGACGAACCGGGCCACCGAGTACAGCGGGGGACCCGCCGGGCCCGCCGCCACGAACACCGCCAGCGCCGCCTCGAACGCAGTGTCCGGCTCCGACCAGTCCGTCCGTACGGCCGCCTCCCGCGCGCCCTTCAACAGGGCCGCCGCCAGCCGGTCCTCGTAAGGGAAGCCGAAGCCGACCGCCGTCTGCCACGCCGTCCACGCCGTATGCGGATCCGGTGCCCGGCCGCCGTCCTGACGGGCCGTCTCCTCGGTGACCTCCCGCAGAAAGGCCGCCCACCGCTCCGGGCACTGCGACAGAACGGCGATCCCGGCCCGGACGTCCGCGCTCCGCTTGGTGTCGTGCGTCGTCAGTACGGTGCCCGTCGCGGGCAGGTCCCGGGCGATCCGCTCCGCGTGGGCGTGGAACCCGGCCGGGGACACCGCAGGGCGCGCCGGGTCGCCGCCGACCTCGTTCGCGCTCAGCAGCGGTGTGTAGCGGTAGTACGCGGTGTCCTCCACGGACTTGGCCCGTACCGCGGCCGCGGTCTGCGCGAACCGGGCCCGGAACGCCTCGTGGTCCGGTCCCGCGCCGCGTCGCCCGAGCGCCAGCTCCCGTACCGCGTCCACCGCCGTGCTCTCCGCCGCCACCGGGAACGCGGCCTTCGCCGCCGCCGCTGCCGCGAGGGTGAGCACCTCTTCGCCGGAGGGGCCGAAGCCGACCGAGCCGCCGGAGCCGCCGGTCCCGTACGGCCGGTACACCGGCAGCCGGACCAGCAGTTCGCGGATCGCGGTCGCCAGCGCCCACGGCGCGTGGTCCCGCAGCCCCGGGTCCCCGGCGCAGACCCGGGCCGCCAGCCGGGTCAGCGCCGAGACCTCCGCCGCCAGCTCGTGGGAGACCATCCGGTACGCGGCGCGCAGCCGCGTCGGCTCCCACCGGCCGCCCAGGTCCGCCGGTACGCCGGTGAACTCCCGGTACAGACTCGTCAGCTCCGCCGCGCCCGCCGGGTCGGTGAACAGGCCGTCGATCCGGTACAGCGCGTCGTACCCGGTCGTCCCGGCCACCGGCCAGGACTGCGGCAGCCGCTCGTCGCCGGAGAGGATCTTCTCGACCACCGTCCAGCACGCGCCGCCCGTCGCCTCCGCCAGCCGCCGCAGATATCCCTCCGGGTCCGCGAGACCGTCCGGATGGTCCACCCGCAACCCTTCCACGACCCCGTCCCGGACCAGCTCCACGATCTTGGCGTGGGTGGCGTCGAAGACCCCGGGGTCCTCGACCCGCACCCCGATCAGCCCGGACACGGTGAAGAACCGCCGGTACGTCAGCTCGGTACGGGCCAGCCTCCACCAGCCGAGCCGGTACCACTGGGCGTCCAGCACGGAGACCAGGTCGGCGTCGGGTCCGTCGGGCACGGTGCCCGGCCGCAGGGGGAAGCTCCGCTCCCCGTACTCCAGGACGTCCCCCGCGATCCGCAGCCGTCCCAGCTCCTCGCCGAACGGCCCGGCCAGTACCGGCAGCAGCACCCACCCGCCGCCCGCCTCCCAGTCCACCGCGAACCAGCGCGCGTACGGGGACTCCGGGCCGTGGCGCAGCACGTCCCACAGGGCCGGGCTGTGGGCCGGCTCCAGCGCCATGTGGTTGGGCACGATGTCCACGACCAGGCCGAGGCCGTGCTCCCGCGCGGCATCGGCGAGCGCCCGCAGGCCCGCCTCGCCGCCCAGCTCCTCCCGGACCCGGGTGGGGTCGGTGACGTCGTAGCCGTGCGTCGAGCCGGGGACGGCCTCCAGGACCGGCGACAGATGGAGATGGGACACCCCGAGACCGGCGAGATACGGCACGACGGCGGCGGCGCGGGCGAACGGGAAGTCGGGCTGGAGCTGGAGCCGGTACGTCGCGGTGGGGACGGGCGTGGGGGTCATGGAGCCGTACGTACCCGCCGGGCCGCCGTCCCTGTCATCGACCCCCGCCCGGCACTGGGCCGGACGGGGGAGCCCGGCGGATCACCCGGACGGGGCCCCGGCGCGACCGCCCGCCACGGCCCGGACGGGGCGGCGCAGCACCGTCAGACTGCGGTTCACCAGCCGCAGCCGGGCCCCCGCCGCGACCTCCGCCCCGCCCCCGGGCACAACGCCCTCGGGACGGGCGGTGTCCACGATCACCCGCCAGCGGCGGCCGTGCCGGGCCGGGACCGTGAAATCGAGGTCCAGCGGCCCCGCGTTGAACATCAGCAGGAACGAGTCGTCGACGATCCGCTCCCCGCGCGGTCCCGGCTCCGAGATCGCGTCGCCGTTGAGGAACACCGACAGGGCCCCGGGCCGGGCCGCCTGCCAGTCCCGTTGCGTCATCGGATCGCCCTCAGGGGTGAACCAGGCGATATCGGTCAGCGCGCCGGGGTTTCCGCCGCCGGGACCCTCGACGTCCGGTCCTCCAGGCACCTCCGGTCCTTCCGGTCCTTCCGGTCCTTCGGGTCCCTCCGGGGCGAGGGGGAGCCCCCGGAAGAAGCGGCGGCGCCGGAAGACCGGATGGTCGCGGCGGAGCCACACCATCGTCCGGGTGAAGTCGAGCAGCGACTGCTCGCCGGGCACCGCGACCTCGCCCGGCTTGGGCCAGCGCACCCAGGACAGCTCGTTGTCCTGGCAGTAGGCGTTGTTGTTGCCGTGCTGCGTACGGGCGAACTCGTCGCCGTGTCCGAGCATCGGCACACCCTGCGACAGCATCAGGGTCGCGAGCAGGTTCCGCGTCTGGCGGTCCCGCAGCGCGAGGATCTCCGGATCGTCCGTCTCGCCCTCCGCCCCGCAGTTCCACGACCGGTTGTGGCTCTCGCCGTCGCGGTTCCCCTCACCGTTGGCCTCGTTGTGCTTGCCGTCGTACGACACCAGGTCCCGCAGGGTGAAACCGTCGTGGCAGGTGACGAAGTTGATGGAGGCCAGCGGGCGGCGGCCGTCGCACTGGTACAGATCGGACGAGCCGGTGAGCCGGGACGCGAACTCGGCCAGCGTCTTCGGCTCGCCGCGCCACAGATCCCGTACCGTGTCCCGGTACTTGCCGTTCCACTCGGTCCACAGCGGCGGGAAGTTCCCCACCTGGTAGCCGCCCTCGCCGACGTCCCACGGCTCGGCGATCAGCTTCACCTGGCTCACCACCGGATCCTGCTGCACCAGGTCGAAGAAGGACGACAGCCGGTCCACCTCGTGGAACTGCCGGGCCAGCGTCGCCGCCAGATCGAAGCGGAACCCGTCGACGTGCATCTCCGTCACCCAGTACCGCAGGGAGTCCATGATCAGCTGAAGGACGTGCGGGGAGCGCATCAGCAGGGAGTTACCGGTACCGGTGGTGTCCGTGTAGTGCCGCCGGTCCTCCGCGAGACGGTAGTACGAGGCGTTGTCCAGGCCCCGGAAGGAGAGCGTCGGGCCCAGATGGTTGCCCTCCGCCGTGTGGTTGTAGACCACGTCGAGGATGACCTCGATCCCCGCCTGGTGCAGGGCCCGGACCGCGTGTTTGAACTCCAGGACCTGCTCGCCCCGCTCGCCCCAGGAGGCATAGGCGTTGTGCGGCGCGAAGAAACCGATGGTGTTGTAGCCCCAGTAGTTGCTCAGGCCCGCGTCCACCAGCCGGTGGTCGTCGACGAACTGATGGACCGGCATCAGTTCGAGCGTCGTCACGCCCAGCTCCGTCAGATGCGAGATCACCGCCGGATGGGCGAGGCCCGCATAGGTGCCGCGCAGCTCCGGCGGCAGCTCCGGATGGAGCATCGTCAGACCCTTCACATGGGCCTCGTAGATCACCGTCCGGTGGTACTCCGTCCGGGGGGACCGGTCGTCCCCCCAGTCGAAGTACGGATTCACCACGACCGACGCGAGCGTGTGCCGGGCCGAGTCCAGGTCGTTGCGCGACTCCGGGCGGCCGAAGTGATAGCCGTACACCGGCTCGCCCCAGCTCACCGAGCCGCTGAGGGCCCGTGCGTACGGATCGACGAGCAGCTTCGACGCGTTGCACCGCTGCCCCTGCCCGGGGGCGTAGGGGCCGTGCACCCGGAAGCCGTACCGCTGACCCGGCATCACCCCCGGCAGATACGCGTGCCGGACAAACGCGTCCGCCTCGCGCAGCTCCACCCGCTCCTCCGAGCCGTCGTCCCCCAGCAGACACAGCTCGACGCGCCGCGCCGCCTCGGAGAACACCGCGAAATTCGTGCCGGCGCCGTCGAAAGCGGCACCGAGGGGATACGCCTGCCCCGGCCAGACCTGCATGGATGAACTCCGCCCCTTCCGATCCGGGTGGGTGGGGGACAGGGCGCCCGGATCCCGCTCGAACGTACCGTGAGCATCCCCGGCGCGCGCTGTCGGACGACGCCGCGTCAACCATGCGTTCCGACCGTCACCCGAACGGCCTACCCCGGGTGCCGGTGCCGGTGCCGGTGCGATGGGACACCGGACGTCCCGGGTGACGCCCGTGGCTCGTTCGCGCCGTACCGGGCGCCTCGTCCGGGGCGCGTACGGGGCGGATCCGGGGGCGTCCGGGACGGATCCGCTATGAATCCGCTCACTCCGGACCCCTTCACAGGCCGGAACGCCCGCGATACACGCGGTAGTTGGGAAAGCGGCCCGACGATCCGGCTGCACCTCGTCCCGCTCCCGGAGTAGTCTGCGTTGATCTTTGGTGGGGGACGGGAAGGGGACGCGGGTGAGCGCGGGAGGGCTGGAGCTACCCCCCGGTGGCGGTGGTCACGAGGGGGACCCGGCCGATGTCCCGCCGGGGGCCGTGTCCGTCGCCAGACCGCTGGAGATCGGGGCGGAACTGGACTGGGACGCCGACTCCTGGGCCGAGGTGCGTACCCGGGCCCAGCGCGCGGGCCGGGCGTACATCTGGCTCAATCTGGTCGAGCAGCGGCTGCGCGCCGTGGTCGCCGCGGTCCTGCGGCCGGTGTACGAGCCGGTGCACGGCGACGACTGGGTGGTCGCGGCGGCGGGCCCGGCCGGACAGGAATGGGTCCAGCGGGCCGTCGCCGTACGCGAGGTCTCCCGCCGCAAGGGCTATCTCCTCGACCCCGCCGACGACAATGTGCTCTCCTTCCTCACCCTGCCGCAGCTGCGGGAGCTGATGGTCCAGCACTGGCCCTGCTTCGAGCCCTATCTCGACGACCGCCGGGACGTCGAGCTGGCGCTCGATGAACTGGAGGTCGCGCGTAACGTGGTCTCCCGCAACCGGGCCCTCAACGAGGCCGTGCTCGCCCAGGCGGAGCGGGCCTCCGCCCGGCTGCTGGAGATACTCGGCAGCGGCACGGGCTCCCGGTCGGCGGACCGGATGCCCGTCGACGCCGTCGAGGACCTCGTCGGCGACCGGTACGCGGACGTGGTCTCCGTCCACCCCGACCGGGTCCGCCTCCAGCGCCAGCTCCCCGCGGAGGACCTCTTCGGCGGGGCGCGCAGGCTCGACGCGATCGGCATCGGGCTCAACCTCCTCGTCCAGAACTTCTCCGGCCGCCGGCTCGTCCGGCTCGCCGAGGGCGGTGCCCGGGTCCGGCTGCTCTTCCTCAACCCCGCGAGCAGCGCCGTCAAACGCCGCGAACGCGAACTCGGCCTCAGAAAGGGCGAGCTGAGCCGCACCGTGGAGATGAACATCCTCCATATGCGCCGGGTCCGCTCCCGGCTGCGCGACCCCGGCGCCTTCGAGATCCAGGTCTTCGACGAGACCCCCCGATTCACCGCCTACCTCGTCGACGGCGACGGGCCCGACGGGGTCGCCGTCGTCCAGACGTATCTGCGCAACGCGCGCGGCATGGAGGCGCCCGTCCTGGTGCTGCGGGGCGGCGGACGGCGCTCCGTGGTCCGCGCGGGACAGCCGGACGACCCGGGCGAGCACGGACTCTTCCAGACCTACCGCGAGGAGTTCGAGTCGGTGTGGGCCGATTCCCGCCCCGTCTCCTGAGTGTCAGTGGCACATGACAGGGTGAACGGCATTACGGGGAACAGCACCACCGAGGAGGGGTCCACCATGACCTGGCACACGGAAGAACTCGTCGGCTTCGACCTGGAGACGACGGGTACGGAGCCCCGGGAGGCCCGGATCGTCACCGCGGCGGTCGTCAGGACCGGCCCCGGCGGCGTCCTCGACCGCCGGGTCTGGCTCGCCGACCCCGGGATCCGCATCCCCGAACAGGCCGCGGCGATCCACGGCATCACGACCGAGCGCGCGACGGCGGACGGCCGCCCGGCCCGCGAGGTCGCCGACGAGGTCGCGGCGGCGCTGTGCGGGCACTGGGCGCGGGGGGTGCCGGTGGTGGCGTACAACGCGTCGTTCGACCTCACCCTCCTCGGTGCCGAGCTGGCCCGCCACGGGCTGCCGTCCCTCGCCGACCGGCTGGACGGCGGGGCCCCGGGACCGGTCGTCGACCCGCTGACGATCGACCGGGCGGTCGACCGCTACCGCAAGGGGAAGCGCACCCTGGAAGCCGCCGCCGCGGAGTACGGTGTCGCGCTCGCCGACGCCCACGACGCCACGGCGGACGCGGAGGCGGCGGTCGCGGTCGCCCGCGCGCTGGCGGACCGTCACCCCTCGGTGGCGGCGCTCTCCGTCACGGAGCTGCACGAGCGGCAGGTGCGGTGGTACGAGGCATGGGCGAGGGACTTCGAGTCCTTCCTCCGCCGCAAGGGCGACGCCTCCGCCGTGGTGGACGGCGCCTGGCCCTTCCGCGCCCCGGCACAGGCCCTCACCTGACGGACGCCTCCCGCCGCGGGGTGCCGCGAGCAGGAGCGGCACGCTCATGACCGTTGTCGACCGCGGGCCGCTGCTGGTTGCTCGCGCAGTTCCTCGCGCCCCTGGATTCCGAGCTGATCGCCCTCGGAGCCCCCCAGGCGCTTCCCCGCGGGGGGAGGCGTTCGTCAGAAGGGGTACCACCGGGTGGGGGAGCCGTCCCGGAGGGAGTGGACGCGGCGGGTGAACTCGGCGCGGGCCGCGGGGTTCGCCGGGGCGTGCTGGGCCACCCACGCACAGCTCGCCGTCTCCCGCGCGCCGCGCAGCACCCCGCAGCCGTCCCACTCGCGGACGTCCCAGCCGTACGCCGTCACAAACGCGTCGTACGCCTCCGCCGACAGCCCGTACCGGTCGTGGGAAAGGGCCATCACCACCAGATCGTGCTCGCGCAGATCCACCGAGAAGGTCTCCAGGTCGACCAGGGCCGGACCGTCGGGGCCGACATGGACATTGCGCGGCAGGGCGTCCCCGTGGATCGGGCCCGGCGCCAGCCGGGGTGTCAGCGCCGCGGCCGCCGCCGCGAAACCGTCCCGCCGCTCCCGCAGATACGCCGCGTCCGCCGGATCGATCGCGTCGCCCGCGAGCCGCAGCCAGCGCTCCACCCCGCCGAGCAGCTCACGCGGCGGCAGCACCGGCCCGGGCGGCGGGGACTGAAGGGCGTGGACCCGGCGCAGCAGCGCGCCGAGGTCCGCCGGGCCCGCGGGGCGTACCGCGTCCGGCAGCCGGTGCCAGACCGTCACCGGGTGACCGTCCACGAGCCGGGCCGCGTGCTCCGCCGGACGTACCGCGGGCACATCGGCCTCCGCCAGCCACCGGCCGACCGCCACCTCCCGCTCCGCCCGCGCCAGCAGCTCCGCCGTCCGGCCGATCTTGACGACGAGGTCGCCGACGGCGAAGACCGCGTTCTCCCCGAGGGCGATCAGTTCGCCCTCCGGCAGCCCGGCCGCCGCCAGCACCTCCCGTGCCCTTGTCCCGTCCACCGCCGTGCCCGCCGTCCTTCCGCGTTCCGTACTCCGCACCCGCACTCGCGCCCGCGTCCACACCGCTTCCCACCCGTGCGAACACGCCAAAGTGTCGCATCCGCGGCACGCGTTCTTGACGCGCCCCCGGCAGGTCAGGACCATGACCTGGGTCCGTGACGGGGGTCACACCGACCGCACCCGGTCCACGGCCACGAGGCGAAGGAGCCGAATCGGTGACAGGTGCGCAGGCCGCGCCCGAGGCGGCGAGACCTCTCGACCGCGGTGCCTGGTTCCTCGTACTCCCCGCACTGATCCCCATCCTGATCCTCAGCGTCGGCCCGCTGCTGTACGGCGTGGGGCTCGCCTTCACGGACGCCCAGTCGGGCCGAACGGAGTCCACCCAGTGGATCGGGCTCCTCAACTTCCGCGATCTGCGGCAGGACACCCTCTTCTGGGAGTCCTTCGGGATCGGCCTGGTGTGGGCCGTCGGGGTGACCGTCCCCCAGTTCCTGCTCGCCCTCGGTCTGGCCCTGCTGCTCACCCAGCGGCTGCGGCTGCGCTGGCTGGCGCGGTCCCTGGCGATCATTCCGTGGGCGATGCCGGAGGTCGTCGTCGGCATCATCTGGCGGCTGGTGTACCACCCGGACGCGGGCGTACTCAACGAGACCCTCGGGAACTTCGGCTTCGGGGACGGCCGGGACTGGCTGACCGGTCTGGGCACGGCCCTGCCCGCGGTGATCGTCGTGGGGATCTGGGCGGGTATGCCGCAGACCACGGTCGCCCTGCTCGCCGGGCTCCAGAACACCCCGCGCGAACTGCACGAGGCCGCCGCGCTCGACGGCGCGGGCGCCTGGCGCCGGTTCCGTACCGTCACCTGGCCCGCGTTGCGGCCCGTCGCGCTGGCGATCACGGCGCTCAACTTCATCTGGAATTTCAACGCCTTCGCCCTGGTATGGGTGCTCACCAGCGGCGGACCAGGCGGCCGTACCCGGCTGCCCACGCTCTTCGCCTACGAGCAGGCTTTCCGGTACGGCCAGTTCGGCTACGCCGCCGCGATGGGTCTGGCGATGGTCGCGGTGGTCTCCGTGATGCTCGCCGTGTATCTGGTGGGGCGGCTCAGAGGAGGCGACGAGTGAGGACGCGTCCACCCACGGCGGCACCCGCGCCGGCACCCGCGGCGACACCCGCGGCCGGGCGCCCCCGGAATCCGCGCCGGGCGCTCGGCCGGGCCGGACAGTACGCCGCCCTCGCCGGCTATCTCCTCTTCCTCGCGCTGCCGTTCCTGTGGCTGGTCTCCACCGCCTTCAAACCGGCGCGCGAGCTGGCGTCCCTCGATCCGACGTGGATCCCCCACGATCCGACGCTCGGCAACTTCCGGCAGGCGTTCGACGAGCATCCGCTGCTGCGGGCGGCCGGGAACAGCCTTCTCGTCGCGCCTGCGGCCGCCGCGATCGCGGTACTGATCGCGACCCCGGCCGCGTATATCGTCGCCCGGATCCGCGGCCGGCTCGCCACCGCCACCACGGCCTGGGTGGTGGTGAGCCAGGCGTTCCCCTTCGTCCTGCTGATCATCCCGCTGTTCCTGGTCCTGAAGAACCTCCGGATGATCAACACCCTGTGGGGGCTGATCCTGGTGTACGTGGTCTGGGCGCTGCCGTTCGCGCTGTGGATGCTCGTCGGCTACGTCCGCGCCGTACCGAAGGAGCTGGAGGAGGCCGCGGCCGTCGACGGCGCCGGGCGGCTGCGGACCCTGGTCTCGGTGACGGCACCGCTGCTCGCGCCGGGGATCGTGGTCACGGCGCTGTTCGCCTTCGTCATCGCGTGGAACGAGTTCTTCTTCGCCCTGGTGCTGCTGAAGTCACCGGAGAAACAGACCCTCCCGGTGGTGCTGACGCACTTCCTGGGCGCGGAGGGCGTCGCCGACCTCGGGCCCCTCGCGGCGGCGGCGTTCCTGGCCACCCTGCCATCGCTGGTGATCTTCGCGGTGATCCAGCGGCGGATCACCGGCGGCGTACTCGCGGGGGCGGTGAAGTGATGCGGCGCGCGCTCGCGGCTGTCGCGGCCGTACTGCTGATCTGGACCGCCGCCGCCGCCTGCGTCACCGGCGACGAGGGCTCCGGGGACGGGGTGATCCGGCTCCGGTTCCTGTCGCTGGCCTGGCAGCAGGAGTCCGTCGACGCCAACAAGGAGCTGGTACGGGAGTGGAACGCGGCCAACCCCGGGGTGCGGGTCCAGTACGTCCAGGGGAGCTGGAGCAGCGTCCACGACCAGCTGCTGACCTCGTTCGAGGGCGGTGAGGCCCCCGACATCATCCACAACGCCTCAGACGACCTGGCGGACTTCGCCTACGGCGGCTATCTCGCGGATCTGCGGCCACTGCTGCCGGAGCGGCTGACGGCCGACATCCCGGCGGCGAGCTGGGAGACCACGACGTTCGGCGAGGGCGTCTACGGGGTGCCGTTCCTCCAGGAGCCGAAGGTCCTCATCGCCAACCGGAAGCTCGTCGAGGAGTCGGGCGTACGACTGCCGACGCCCCAGCGGCCATGGACCTGGGAGGAGTTCCGGGAGGTCAGCCGGGAGCTGACCCGGTCGATGGGGGAGGGGAAGCACGCGGTGGCCTGGCCGCTGAAGGAGCCGGTGGCCACGACGCTCAACCTCGGGCTCTCGGCGGGCGGCCGGCTGTTCCACCGCGAGTCCGACGGGAAGGTCCGCATCCGCTTCGGCACGGGGGACGCGCTGGTGCCCGAGGTGATCCGCGACCAGGTCAACGAGGACGGTACGGCGTCCCGGACGATCCTGGGCTCCGGCGGCTCCGACGCCCTGCCGGGCTTCTTCGGCGGCAAGTACGCGATGGTCCCGCTCGGGTTCTCGTACCGTCAGCAGATCGCGCAGCAGGCGCCGGACGGCTTCGAGTGGACGGTCCTGCCGATGCCGGTCGGGCCCGAGGGCGCGGTGCAGGGCGTCAGCCCGCAGACGCTGTCCGTCGCCGAGGAGACCCGGCACAAGCGGGAGGCCGCGAGGTTCGTCGACTTCCTGCTGCGGCCCGCGAACACGGTACGGCTCGCGCGGGGCGACTGGATGCTGCCCACGGGGCGTACGGCGCTGGCGGACCCGTCCCTGAGCGTCACCGACGACGGCTGGTCCGTCGGTACGGCGCTGGCCGCGGGCCTGCGCTCGGCGCCCGCGCAGTCGGTACGGGGCTACCCGGAGTGGAAGGACAAGGTGGCGACCCCGGCGTACCAGGAGTACTACAGCGGTGCGATCGGCGAACGAGAACTGAAGCGCCGCCTGGAGCGCGACGGCAACCTCGTCCTTGCGCGCTACCAACGCCGCTGACGCTTGAGCCCCGGGGGTATCGGAGACCGTCTGCCCGATGACCGCCGTCAGCCGTCCGCAGCCTGATGGTGGCTTGTCGCGCAGTTCCCCGCGCCCCTGAAAGCCCTGGGCTCAGCGGCCTTGCTGTTGAAGGGGCGCGGGGAACCGAGCGAACCGGGGCTACCCCGTCAGACGCCCACCGGCGCCCGGCGGTCGCCGTCCTCCTCGGGCGCCCCCAGAACCTCCGGCTCCGCCGCACGCGGCGGTTCGTCGTGGGTGAGGTCCGGGAGCCAGTGGAGCCACTTCGGGAAGTACCAGTTCGCGTCGCCCAGCAGCGCCATCACCGCCGGCAGCAGCACCCCCCGGATGACCGTCGCGTCGATCAGCACCGCCGCCGCGAGGCCGACGCCCATCTGCTTCATCGACTGCATCGACAGGGTGCCGAAGATCGCGAAGACGGCGACCATGATGACGGCGGCGCTGGTGACGACGCCCGCCGTGGTGACGACCCCGTGGGTGATCGCGTCCCGGGTGTCCAGGCCGCGGAGCTTCGCCTCACGGATCCGGGAGACCACGAAGACGTGGTAGTCCATCGAGAGTCCGAACAGGATCACGAAGAGGAACAGCGGCAGCCAGGCCACGACCGCGCCGACGCCCTCGGCGCCCACCAGCGACGCGCCCCAGCCGTGCTGGAAGACCGCGGTCAGGATGCCGTACGCGGCGCCCACCGAGAGGAGGTTGAGCACGATGGAGGTGACCGCGATGGTCAGCGAGCGGAACGACAGCAGCATCAGGACGAAGGCGAAGACCACGACGAAGGCGAAGACCGGGGCCACCGAGCCCGACAGCTGGTCGTTGAAGTCCTTCGACCCGGCGACCTGACCGGTCACCGGCGCCTCCACGCCGGAGAGTGAGCCGAAGGCCGCGGGCCTGACCTCGTTCCGCAGGAGGTCGAGACTCTTCTCGGCCCGCTCCTGGTCGGAGCCGCCGATCAGCGGTACGGAGATGAACGCGACGTCCTGGTCGGCATGGACCTGGACCTTCACGGGGCCCTGGGACGCGCCCGACGCGACCGCGCGCTTCGTGAAGGTGTCGATCGCGGCCTTCACCGGCGCCGCGTCGATGTCGTCGGCGCTCACCACGACCGTCGCGGGTTCCGCACCGCCGGGGAACGCCTTGTTGAGCCGCTCGTACGTCGCCACGATCGGTACCGAGGACCCGAACTCCTGGTTCAGCTTCAGGTCCGCGGTCTTCATCCCGATCGCGGGCAGCGCGATCGCCGCCAGCGCGCCGGTGGCGACCACCAGGGACACCACGGGGCGCTTCAGGACCCGGCCGAGCACCGCGCGCCAGAACCGGCTCTCGCCGTTGCCCTTCTTCAGCCGGGCCAGGAACGGCACCCGGCCCTTCTCGACCCGGTCGCCGAGGAGCGACAGCAGCGCCGGAAGCACGGTCACCGAGCCGACCATCGCCACCGCGACCACGATCAGCGACGCCAGGCCCATCGACTTGAATTCGCCGATACCGGTGAACAGCATGCCGCCCATGGCCACACAGACCGTCACACCCGACACCACCACGGCCCGGCCGCTGGTCGCCGCGGCGATCCGCAGCGCCGTCTCCGCGTCCCGTCCCGCCGCCCGCTCCTCGCGCTCGCGCCGCAGATAGAACAGGCAGTAGTCGACGCCGACCGCGAGACCCACCAGGAGCATCACCGAGTTCGCGGTGTCCGTCAGCGGCATGACCTGGCTGACCAGGCCCATCAGCCCGATCGTCGCCATGATCGCGGTGATCGCCAGCACGACCGGAACCAGGGCGGCCACCAGCGCGCCGAAGGCGATCAGCAGAATGCCCAGGGCGACGGGTACGGCGGAGTACTCGGCCTGCTTGAAGTCGTCGCCGAACGCCTTGTCGACGACGCGCTTCATACTGGCGCCGCCGACCTGCTCGATCCGCAGCTCCGGGTGCCGGTCCTGCGCCTCGGCGACGGCCTTCAGCAGCGGCTCGACCCGGTCGGCCGCCGTCTCCGGGTCCCCGCGGACGTCGAACTGGACGAGCGCGCTGCGACCGTCCGCGGAGATCGCCCCGGTCGTATACGGCGACGTGGGCTCGGTCGCCTCGCCGGTCGCCCCGACCTCCTTGATCACCGCGGCGACGGCGGCCCTGAACTCCGGGTCCTTCGCCTTCGGTCCTTCGGCGTCCCGCGCCGTGAGCAGCACCTGCTCGGTCGCCGGGTCCTCGATGTCCGCGTCCTCGATGATCCGCGCCGCCTGGGAGGTCTCCCCCTTGAGCTGGTCGCTCTCCTTGAGGTCCTTCTGTCCGACCGCCGAACCCGCGACCATCGTCACCAGGACGAACAGCACCCAGATCCCCACGGCGGCCCAGCGGTGACGGGCGCTCCAGCCACCGGCCCGCGCCGCGAAACCGCGCGGTCGCCGGCCCCGCCCCCCGCCGCTCCCCGGTCTTCCGCCCGGCCCTCCGGCCGTCCCGGTGTGTCCCACTGTGTGCGCCATGTGCGTCCGTGCCCCTCCCGGCAACGCGTCGGCCTCGCGCCGACGACTTCCCGCCACGGACATCGACGCTAGGGGCGGCCACCGGCCGGGGGATCCGTCTCACCGGTGAGCCGGGAGCCGCCGTTCTCCTCCGCCGGTACCGGTCACGTCCCCGACGCGGAAACTCTCGGCCCCTTACACCTATCGGGCTGACGGGCCGGGCACCGGCTGTCTAGGCTGAGCCCATGACCACCGGATACGCGGCGCTGCTGCGGGGGATCAACGTCGGAGGGCACCGGAAGGTGCCCATGGCCGAGCTGCGGGGGATCATCGAAGGGCTGGGCCACGGTGGGGTCGTCACCTATCTGCAGAGCGGCAACGCCGTCTTCACCAGCGCCTCCGACGACGAGGACGCCCTCGCCCGGGAGCTGGAAAGCGCCGTCGACGAGCACTTCGGGTTCGCCGTCGACATCCTGGTACGGAACGCGGCCTATCTGAGGGCCGTCGTCGACGACTGCCCGTTCCCGGCCGCCGAGCTGGAAGGCCGCCAGCTGCATGTCACTTTTTTCTCGCAGCCCGTGTCCGCCGAGCGGTTCGCCGGCGTCGACCGGCGGGCCCACGCCCCCGAGGACTTCCGGCTGGGCGACCGGGCGCTCTATCTGTACGCGCCCGATGGACTGGGCCGCTCCAAGCTGGCCGATGCCCTGGCGCGCCCCACGCTGACCAGGGGCCTCGTCGCCACCACCCGTAACTGGAACACCGTCGGAAAGCTGGCCGAGCTGACGGGCTGATCCGGTGGCCGACGAGGAGGGCCGTCAGTGGTGGCGGCGGCGGTCCCGCCGCAGTGTGAAGCCGCCGGGCAGCCTGACCGCGCCTCCGCGCGGCCCGCGCCGGTCGCCCGTGATGTGCGCCCGGCGTCCGCCGAACGACCAGGACCAGCCGTGGCGGCTGATGGTGACATGGAGCAGCTTCGGGATCACGGTGATCCGCTTGTGGTAGTGGAACGGCATGCCGGGCCTCCTTCCCCTCGGGACGCCTACCCCAAGGTCGTGGCTCCATGATGCGCCGTCTCCGGCCCGTGTCCGTCACCGCCCCGCCACGATCGTGTCACCGGCGGCCGGGCCGGGGCGCGGCCCCGGCTCCGACCCCGAGAAGGACTCGGGGTCGGGCACCGGTGGATCAGGCGGTAACCCCGAGGCGTCCGAGCGCCTCCGAAGCGGCCGCGGTGGCCTCGTTCTTCACGGGTGCGGCCGTGGCCGCCGCCTCTTCGTAGCGCCGTACGATCAGCCGGGCCAGCTCGGCGCAGGGCCCCAGGACGTCCGCGAGGACGTCCGCGTCCCGGGCGCCCGCCGCGATCCGGTCCGGCAGCCGGCCGGGCGCGATCACGAACGGGGCGACGGCCACCCGGGCGCAGCCGTCGTCCCGGAGCCCGCGTACGGCGTCCTCCGTACGCGGAAGGGATGCGGAGGCGAACGCAGGCCGCACGGAGCACCAACCGGTGCGCCCCAGCTCCCGCGCCATGGCTGCGATCGCTGCGATCGCCTCCGGGTCCGTGGAGCCCGCCGAGGCCAGGACGAGCCCCGTCGAGCGTCGGTCGGCGAGGGTGCGCCCGGCCCCCGCCTCGTACAGCCGCCGCCGTATCGCGCCCGTCAGCAGTGGTGACGGGCCCAGCACCCCGGCCTGCCGGATCCGCAGTCCCGGCAGCCCGGCGGACGCGTCCGCCAGGACCACCGGGATGTCGGACTTGGCGTGGAAGGCCCGGGTCAGCAGCAGGGGGAGCGCCACGACGTCCGCGGTCGGGTCCTCGGCGGCGAGCCGTTCGAGTACCCGCGGCACGGACGGCGTGTTGAAGTCCAGGAACCCCGTCTCCACCCGCAGCCCGGGCCGCAGCGACCGGACCCGGCGCACCAGGGCGTGGACGGTCGCGGCGTGCCGGGGATCACGGCTGCCGTGGGCGACGACGAGGAGACGGGGTCGGTCCATGACGGGCGCTCAGCTCTTGACGAGGAGACCGCGGCCCCGGAGGACCGCGCGCTCCAGCGGACTGAAGATCAGGAGATCGATGGCGATACCGACCACCAGGATCAGCAGGATCGCCAGGAACACCCCGGGCATATCGGAGTTGTTCCGTCCGTTCTCCAGCAACTGGCCGAGCCCGAGGCCCAGATCCGGCGACGAGGCGATGATCTCCGCCGCCATCAGGGACCGCCAGGAGAACGCCCAGCCCTGCTTGAGCCCCGCGACGTAACCCGGCAGCGCGGCCGGCATCACGATGAACCAGGTGCCCTTCATACCGGTCGCGCCCATGGTGCGGCCCGCCCGCAGGAACAGCGGCGGAACCTGGTTCACCCCGGACACCAGGCCGTTGGCGATCGACGGCACGGCGCCCAGCAGGATGACCGCGTACATCATCTGGTTGTTGAGCCCGAGCCAGATCACCGCCGGCGGCACCCACGCCACCGAGGGCAGCGACTGGAGACCGGAGAGGATCGGCCCGATCGCCGCCTTGACGAACTTCACCCGGGCGACCAGCAGGCCCAGCGGCGTGCCGATGGCCAGGGCCAGCAGGAAGCCCAGCAGACCGCGCGAGACACTCGTCCAGACGATTTCGAGCAGCGTGCCCTTCATCCACAGATCGGACACGCTGTCCCAGACCGCGGACGGGGACGGCAGGCTGCCCTCGTCCGTGACCTCCGTCCAGACCAGGGTCTGCCAGATGATCAGGACCAGCGCCACCGCCGTCAGCGGTGGCACCACCTTGGTCAGCAGGACCTCCCCGAAGGAGGCCCGCTGTGTCTCGACGGAGTCCAGGGCGTCGAGCCCGGCCTCCAGACCGGCGAGATCGTGATTCCCGCCGTCATCCCCCGACCGGCCTTTCGCCGGGGACGGTGTCTCAGTGCTGGCCATGTCGGCGGATCTCCCCCCGCAGTTCCTCGGTGATCTCGACGGACAGTTCGGCGACCGCCGAGTCCTCGATCCTGCGCGGCTGTTCGATGGCGACCCGCCACTCCCGGGCGATCCGGCCCGGTCGTGACGACAGCAGCACCACCCGCTCGGCCAGCCGCACGGCCTCACGGACGTTGTGGGTGACGAAGAGCACCGATACCCGGGTCTCCCGCCAGATCCGGGTCAGCTCGTCGTGGAGCACGTCCCGGGTGATGGCGTCCAGCGCCGCGAACGGCTCGTCCATCAGCAGCAGCTGGCTGTCCTGGGCCAGCGCCCTGGCCAGGGCGACCCGCTGCCGCATCCCGCCCGACAGTTCGTGCACCCGCTTGCCGTACGAGCCCGAGAGCCGGACCAGCTCCAGCAGCCGCTCCGCCTCCGGGCGCCGCTCGGCCTTGGGGACGCCGCGCAGCCGCAGCGCCAGTTCGATGTTCTTGCCCGCCGTCAGCCACGGGAACAGGGCGTGTTCCTGGAACATCAGGGCGGGCCGCCCGCCGGGGGTCTCGATCGACCCCGCGGAGGGCGCGTCGAGGCCCGCCACCAGATTGAGCAGTGTGGACTTGCCGCAGCCCGACGCCCCCAGGAGGGTGACGAACTCGCCCGGCGCGACATCGATGCTGATGTCGTCGAGGACGAGCTGCCGCCCCCCGGGCGCGGCGAAGGACTTCGACACGTGCTCGATACGCGCCGCGTAATCCGGGGCGGGCTCGGTGCCGGCTTCCGTCCGGCCCTTCGGCAGCGTTGTGCTGGCCATGATCGTCACCTCCTGGGATTCCTGCGCGTACGGCTACTTGACGCCGAGTCCGGCATCGGCGACCTCGGGCTTGCCCGCCGCCTTGAGCACCTTGTTCAGGCTCTTGAGGTCGTAGATCCCGATCAGGTCGGGCTCCTTCAGCAGTCCGGCCTTGACCGCGTAGTCGGCCTGCGTCTGAAGCGTCGACGCCAGCGGGTCGTCGAGGAACGTGATCGAGGGCCAGGCGCCGTCGATGATCTCCTTGGGCAGTTCCTTGCCGGTCAGCGCCTTCAGCCGGGCGTTGGCGGACGCCTTGGCACGGGCCGGGTCGGCGTTGATCCAGGCATTGGTCTTCACCGTGCCGCGGACGAACGCCTCCACCACGTCCGGGTGGTCCTTCAGGAACTTCTGGGAGACGATCACATGGGTGATCACGAACTTCTTGTCCGGCCACAGGGTCGACTCGTCCAGCAGGACCTTCGCGCCCTGGGCGACCAGCCGGGACGCGGTCGGCTCCGGCGCCCAGGCGCCGTCTATGGAGCCCGACTTGTAGGCGTCCGGGGCGATCTTGTTGTCCGTACGGACGACGGAGACGTCGCCCTTGCCGCTCTGGGCGTCGGTCTTCCAGCCCCGGGTCGCGATCCAGTTGAGGAAGGCCACGTCCTGGGTGTTGCCGAGCTGCGGCGTGGCGATCTTCTTGCCCTTGAGATCGTCCAGGGTCTTGATCTTCTCCGGGTTGACGACCAGCTTCACGCCCCCGGACGCCGAACCGGCCACGATCCGCAGGTTCTCGCCCTTGGACTTGGTGAAGCCGTTGACGGCGGGGGAGGGGCCGATGAACCCGATGTCGATGGAGCCCGCGTTCAGCGCCTCGATCTCGGAGGGACCGGCGTTGAAGGTGGTCGACTTGATCTGGGTGCCGCCCAGCTCCTTCTGGAGGATGCCCTCCTGCTCGCCGACGAGCGCGGTGGCATGCGTCAGATTGGGGAAGTAGCCCACCCGCACGGTGTCGGCGGAGAGCTTCTCACCCTTGGCCACGGGGGCCTTGTCGTCCTTGTCGTCCTTGTCGGAGCCGTAGCCGCAGGACGCGACGGCCCCGATCAGCAGCGGCAGTGCGGCGGCCGCGGCGAGCGAGCGGCGAAGGCGGGTTCTCGGAAGAGCAGGCACGCGAGGGTTTCCTCTCGTAAGCCCCGGCGCACCCGCCGCGCGGGCGCGGCGGCCGGGACAAGGGTGGTCGTCGGTCGTGTCCGGATCGGATGGTTCGGTCGTCGGGTCATCGCACACATCGCGCGACACCCCCCGACCCCGAGCCGAGCCTTCCGCTGCCCACCCGGCCACCTTCGATGGCGAAGGTGGCGAATACGTTCGTCATCAGAAATCCCACTCCGCGTCCTGGCCGGTCGTGGTGTTCGGATCCGCTGTCGCGGACCTGTCGGCGGTGGCGAAGGAATCGCCCGCCATCCCCGCCGCCAGCGTGGTGCCGTCGGCGGGGTCGATCAGAAGGAAGGAGCCGGTACGGCGGGACTCCGCGTAGGAGTCCAGCGCGATCGGCTCGGCGGTCCGCAGCTTCACCAGACCGATGTCGTTGGCGACCAGCCGGCCCGGCTCCGGGTGATGGGAGAGATCGTCGAGGGTGACCAGGGCCGGTATCTCCTTGACGATCGCCTTCACCGTCCGGGTCGTGTGCTTCAGCAGCACCCGGTGGCCCACGGTCAGCGGCTGGTCGGCGACATGGCAGACCGTGGCCTCCACGTCCCGCGTCTGCCGCGGCGTGTCCGACGAGGGCACGATGAGATCACCGCGCGAGATGTCGATGTCGTCCTCCAGCAGGACGGTCACCGACTGCGGGGACCAGGCGACGTCCACCGCCTCGCCCAGCAGATCGATCCCCCGCACGGTGGACGTCCGCCCGCTCGGCAGGACCGTCACGGCCTCACCGGTACGGAACGTGCCCGCCGCGATCTGCCCCGCGTACCCCCGGTAGTCCGGGTGTTCGGCGCTCTGCGGCCGGATCACGTACTGCACCGGGAGCCGCGCGTGGCACGACGCCAGATCGTGGCTCACCGGCACGGTCTCCAGATGCTCCAGCACCGTGGGGCCGCCGTACCAGTCCATCGTCGCCGAAGGCTCGACCACATTGTCCCCGGCCAGGGCCGAGATCGGGATCGCGGTGATCTCGGGGACGCCGAGAGCCGTGGCGTACGCGGTGAACTCCTCGGCGATCGCGGCGAACACGTCCTCCGCGTACCCCGCCAGGTCCATCTTGTTGACCGCGAGCACCACATGCGGCACCCGCAGCAGGGCGGCGACGGCGGCATGGCGGCGGGTCTGCTCGACCACCCCGTTGCGGGCGTCGACCAGGACCACCGCCAGATCGGCGGTGGACGCGCCGGTCACCATGTTCCGGGTGTACTGCACATGCCCCGGGGTGTCCGCGAGGATGAACCGCCGCCGGGTGGTCGCGAAGTAGCGGTACGCGACATCGATGGTGATGCCCTGCTCCCGCTCCGCCCGCAGACCGTCCGTGAGCAGCGCCAGATCGGGGCCCTCGGCGCCCCGGCTCCGCGAGGCGTGCTCGACCGCCTCCAACTGGTCGGTCAGGATCGACTTGGAGTCATGGAGAAGCCGTCCGACCAGGGTCGACTTACCGTCGTCGACCGAACCGGCGGTGGCGAACCGCAGCAGCGTCGTCGCCGAAAGCAGCGCCTCGGCGGCGCTCCCGTCGTCGGTGAGGGGGGTGGATGTCATGACTAGAAGTAGCCTTCCCGCTTGCGATCCTCCATCGCCGCCTCGGACAGCTTGTCGTCCGCGCGGGTCGCGCCCCGTTCCGTGAGCCGGGACGCGGCGATTTCCGCGATCACCGCCTCCAGGGTGGTGGCGTCCGAGTCCACGGCACCGGTGCACGACATATCGCCCACCGTGCGGTAGCGCACCAGTCGCCGCTCCACCGGCTCGTCGTCGGCCGGGCCGCCCCAGTCTCCCCCGGCCAGCCACATCCCGCCGCGCGGGAAGACCTCGCGCTCATGGGCGAAGTAGATCGCCGGCAGCTCGATCTTCTCCCGGGCGATGTACTGCCAGACGTCCAGCTCGGTCCAGTTGGAGAGGGGGAAGACCCGGACGTGCTCACCGGGCGCGTGCTTGCCGTTGTAGAGCTGCCACAGCTCCGGGCGCTGGCGTCGCGGATCCCACTGCGAGAACTCGTCCCGGAGCGAGAACACCCGCTCCTTCGCCCGCGCCTTCTCCTCGTCGCGCCGCCCGCCGCCGAACACCGCGTCGAACCGGTCGGCCGCGATCTTCTCCGTCAGCGGCAGCGTCTGGAGCGGATTACGGGTGCCGTCGGGCCGCTCCCGCAGCACACCCCGGTCGATGTAGTCCTGCACCGACGCCACATGCAGCCGCAGCCCGTGCCGGTCCACCACCCGGTCCCGGTACTCCAGCACCTCGGGGAAGTTGTGCCCGGTGTCCACATGCAGCAGGGCGAAGGGCACCTTGGCCGGGGCGAACGCCTTCAGCGCCAGATGCAGCATGACGATGGAGTCCTTGCCGCCGGAGAACAGGAGCACCGGCCGCTCGAACTCGCCCGCCACCTCGCGGAAGATATGCACCGACTCCGACTCCAGGGCGTCCAGATGCGTCAGCGCGTACGGACTGTCGTCCACGCCCTGACCCACGCCCGTCACCACGCCACTCACACCAGGCCCCTCTCCGCCAGCAACGCCCACACCGCGTCCGCGGACTGGGTCACGGTCTGGTTCTGCGACTCGATCGTCAGATCGGGCGCGTCCGGGACCTCGTAGGGGTCGTCGACCCCGGTAAGCCCGCTGATCTCACCCGCCGCCTGCTTGGCGTAGAGCCCCTTCACATCCCGCTCGGAGCAGATCTCCACCGGTGTCGCCACATGCACCTCGGCATAGCCGGTACCCGTGGTCCGATGCCGCTTGCGGACCGCCTCACGGCTGTCCGCGTACGGCGCGATCACCGGCACCAGGACGACCACACCGTGGGAGGCGAGCAGCTCGGCGACGAAGCCGATCCGCTGGACGTTCGTGTCACGGTCGGCCCGGTCGAAGCCGAGACCGGCGGAGAGGAACTCGCGGATCTCGTCCCCGTCGAGTACCTCGGTACGTCTCCCACGGGCACGCAGCCGTCCGGCGACCTCGTGCGCGATCGTGGTCTTTCCGGCGCTCGGCAGGCCGGTGAGCCAGATCGTGGCCCCGGTCATGTGATTCTCCCGATTCGTCATCAGCGGCTCTGTCATGGGTGACATCGTCATGGGTCGGCGGTGCGGTGCGGCGCGGCCTTCGTCGGCCCGCCGTCGTCCGCCTTGTCGTCGGCGGTCAGCCGTGCAGCCCGCACTCCGTCTTGCCGCGCCCGGCCCAGCGCCCGGCCCGGGCGTCCTCGCCCTCCTCCACCCGGCGGGTGCAGGGGGCGCAGCCCACGGAGGCGTAGCCGTCCATCAGCAGCGGATTGGTGAGCACACCGTGCTCGGCGACATAGGCGTCCACGTCGTCCTGGGTCCAGCGGGCGATCGGTGAGATCTTCACCTTCCGCCGGCGCTCGTCCCAGCCCACCACCGGGGTGTTCGCCCGGGTCGGGGACTCGTCGCGGCGAAGCCCCGTGGCCCAGGCGTCGTACCCGGTCAGGCCCTCCTCCAGCGGTCTGACCTTCCGCAGCGCGCAGCAGCGGTCGGGGTCGCGGTCGTGCAGCCGCGGCCCGTACTCGGCGTCCTGCTCGGCGACGGTCTGCCGGGGGAGGAGCGTGATGACGCGGACGTCCATCACGGCCTCGACGGCGTCGCGGGTGCCGATGGTCTCCGGGAAGTGGTAGCCGGTGTCGAGGAATACGACGTCCACTCCGGGCGCGGCCCGGGAGGCGAGATGCGCCACGACCGCGTCCTCCATGGAGGAGGTCACACAGAACCGGTCACCGAAATTCTCGGTGGCCCAGGTCAGGATCTCCAGGGCCGGGGCGTCCTCCAGATCGCGCCCGGCCCGCTCGGCCAGGGCGCGCAGCCCCGCCGTCTCCGTGACCGTCATATCGCGTCCCCTCCCCGGTCGTCCCCGTCACCACTGCCGCGCCCGCGCAGCCCCCGGGCCAGCAGCCCGAGAAACTTCACCTGGAACGCCCGATTGCACGCCGCGCACTCCCAGGAGCCGTGCCCCTGCTCACTCGGCCGCAGATCCTCGTCCCCGCAGTACGGGCAGTAGAACGGCGCCGCGCGCTCACTCATGAGAGGGCTTCCTCGGAGGCACGAGCCGCCCACTGGGCGAACCGCTCGCCGTCCTCGCGCTCCTCCTGGAAGCGGCGCAGGACGCGCTCCACGTAGTCGGGGAGGTCGGCGGCCGTCACCTTCAGGCCGCGGACCTTGCGGCCGAAGCCGGGTTCGAGGCCGAGCGCGCCACCGAGGTGGACCTGGTAGCCCTCGACCTGACTGCCGTCGTCACCGAGCATCAGCTGGCCCTTGAGACCGATGTCCGCCACCTGGATACGGGCGCAGGCGTTGGGGCAGCCGTTGAGGTTGATGGTGATGGGCTGGTCGAACTCCGGCAGGCGTCGCTCCATCTCGTCGATGAGGGACGCGCCGCGCCCCTTGGTCTCGACGATCGCCAGCTTGCAGAACTCGATGCCCGTGCAGGCCATGGTGCCGCGCCGGAAGGGGGACGGGGTGACCCGCAGGTCCAGCGCCTCAAGACCGGAGACCACCGACTCGACCTGGTCCTCCTCGATATCGAGGACGATCATCTTCTGCTCGGCCGTGGTCCGTACCCGGCCGGAGCCGTGCGCCTCGGCCAGGTCGGCGATCTTGGTGAGGATCGTGCCGTCCACCCGGCCGACGCGTGGGGCGAAGCCGATGTAGAACCGGCCGTCCTGCTGGCGGTGGACCCCGACGTGGTCGCGCCACTGCTGGACGGGTACCTCGGGCGCGGGCCCGTCGTGCAGCTTGCGCAGCAGGTACTGGTCCTCCAGCACCTGGCGGAACTTCTCCGGCCCCCAGTCCGCGACCAGGAACTTCAGCCGGGCGCGGTTGCGGAGCCGGCGGTAGCCGTAGTCGCGAAAGATGGAGATGACGCCCTCGTACACATCGGGTACGTCGTCGAGGGACACCCAGGTGCCCAGCCGGACACCGATCTTGGGGTTGGTGGAGAGCCCGCCGCCGACCCAGACGTCGAAGCCGGGGCCGTGCTGGGGGTGGTCCACCCCGACGAAGGCGATGTCGTTGATCTCGTGGGCCACGTCCAGCAGCGGCGAGCCGGAGATCGCGGACTTGAACTTCCGCGGCAGATTGGAGAAGTCCTTGTTGCCGACGATCCGGCGGTAGATCTCGTCGATCGCGGGCGTGCCGTCGATGATCTCGTCCTCGGCGATCCCGGCGACCGGGGAGCCGAGGATGACCCGCGGGGTGTCGCCGCACGCCTCGGTGGTGGAGAGCCCGACGGCTTCGAGGCGCCGCCAGATCTCCGGCATGTCCTCGATCCGGATCCAGTGGTACTGGACGTTCTGCCGGTCGGTGATGTCGGCGGTGCCGCGGGCGAACTCCTCGGAGATCTCGCCGATGACCCGGAGCTGGCGGGTGGTCAGCCGACCGCCGTCGATCCGGACCCGGAGCATGAAGTAGCTGTCGTCCAGCTCCTCGGGCTCCAGGATCGCGGTCTTCCCGCCGTCGATCCCGGGCTTCCGCTGGGTGTACAGACCCCACCAGCGCATCCGGCCGCGGAGGTCGGCGCCGTCGATGGAGTCGAAGCCCCGCTTGGCGTAGATCGTCTCAATGCGTGTCCGCACATTGAGACCGTCGTCGTCCTTTTTGGTCTGCTCATTGGCGTTCAGCGGCGTCAGATGGCCTGCGGCCCACTGTCCTTCGCCGCGGTGGCGCCCGGCCTTGCGGCGGGACGCTGCGGGAGCGGGCTTGTCCGGTGTGGCGGCCATGGCGGTATGTCCTTCGAAGCAACGGGAGGGCGGCTCGCGACCGCACACTGACGGTCCGCGCGACGGTGCGCGGGGTGCGGAGGTGCGGGGATGGGGCAGGCGGAGAACAGGGCGGAGATCGGGCGGTGCTCAGACGGCGATCAGGCGGTGTTCAGTCGGAACTGGTGCGAACGCGCAGGTGGAGCGGGCGGGAGGATCGGCGTTCTCGGCGGATCCGGCGGCTGGGTGCTCGGCCGGTGACGGCTACCCGGGTGTGCGGCGGTGCTGGGGTCTCAGCAGGCGGGACAGATGGCGCTGGACATGCGGCCGTGGTCGACGTGCCGCCGACTCACCAAGGCAATTCCAGCTCGATCCATGGCGAAAGCGTGGCACGGCGATTGGAGGAGAGTCCACCGTTATCCGCATGATGGACAAAAGTATCTCGCCTTGTGAGACGCGTGGCGGCGGTCACACGATGGCTTGTTCCTTATGGCCGATCCGGGATAGGGGAGCCGCATCGGAAGACCTCCCGTACGGGACCGGATGCCGCCGGGCGCGCCGGAGTGCGCGTTGCACGGCCGCGCCGGAAACTCCCACGGCCCCCCGGACGTGATGTCCGAGGGGCCGCGGGGTTGTGCGGGACAGGGGGGAGCCCTGTGGGCGGAGCGGGCCCGGGAGGGCGGGGCGTATAAAAGGGACGCACAAAAGAGGACGTACACCAGGGGGCGTGAGGAAGGGCGTAGAGGATCTACGGAGGGGCCGGTGGATCAGCCGTGGGCGCCGGGCCACGGGCCGGGGGTCGCCGTCTCCGGCTCCTCGGCCACCGCCGTGTCGAAGAGCGTGAAGCCGCGCCGCAGATAGTTGTCCATGGCGTGGGGGCCGTCCTTGGAACAGGTGTGCACCCAGACCCGCTTCGTGGGGGTGAGCCCGGGCCAGCGGTCCGCCAGGTCCCAGGCGCGCGCGGTCGCGTAGGAGAGCAGATGACCGCCGATCCGGCGGCCCCTGAAGGCGGCGATCAGTCCGAAGTAGAGGATCTCCACCGTGCCGTCGTCCTGGGCCTGGAGCTCCGCGTATCCGGCGGGTGTCCCCTTCTCGTACGCCACCCAGGTCTCCGTGCCGGGCCGGTCGAGCACCGCCTCCCACTCGGCGTAGGTCATCCCGAGCCGATCGGTCCAGGTCACATCCCCGCCGACGGCGGAGTACAGGAATCGGCTGAACTCGGGCGACGGGATCGACGACCGGGTGATCGTGACATCGGGCCCGGTGGGCACGGCGGGCCGCAGATCGGCGGCCGAGGTCTGCTCAAGAGACCAGGTGGTGACGGTGATGCTCATGTGGCCAGGGAATCACGGGCGGGGCCCGGCCCGGAAGGGTGGACGGGAGGGACGCGGGACACAGTGTCCCGCCCCGGGGGCGTGCCGTGCCGGGCGTCGTGGGCCGGTGAACCCTTCCGGTCACAGCACTAGGGCGTTTCTCTCGGATCATCTGATCGTTGGTTGATGTGTGTCGTTGACTGACGCGCAGTGGGCGCGGATCGAGCCGTTGCTGCCGGACCGG
>NZ_JBHYZV010000019.1:0-91233 GCF_042753905.1 Streptomyces sp. NPDC059248
GGGGGGGGGGGGGGGGCGGGGGGGGGCCGGCGCTCTGCCGGGCGTGGCGCGGGGTAACCGGGCTGCACCAAAAACCAATTGGGGGGTGCGCCCGGGTACACCCCTGCCCCGCCCCCCCCACCCCGTACCCCTTCTTCTACCGCTGGAAGCCGCCGCTCACCTGGCCGCGGCTCTGTCCTCCGCCGACCACACCGGGCGCGATCGAGACACCGGGGATCGGGCCGCCGCCGGCATCGCCCTCCCCGTCTCCTTCGCCGCCTTCCGAGCCGCCGTCCATTCCACTGCTGGTGCCGCCGTCCCAGCCGCCGATGTCGCCCCAGTTGCCGCCGTTGGCTCCGTTGTCTCCGTTGTTGCCGTCGGAGTCACCGCCGCCGTCGCCCTCTTCCTCGCGGTCACGATCGCCGTCTCCGGGGCGGTCGCCGGGCTCCTTCTTCCCGTCCGGGATGGGGACCCGGTTGAAGGCGGGCGCCTCCTTGCCCGTCAGCGCTCCCGTCATCGCCATTCGCCAGATGGAGCCGGGCACCTCGCCGCCGAAGACCTTCGGCTTGTACCGGCCGCCGACGGTGATGTTGAACATCTTGACCTGCTGGGTGGGGCTGCCGACCCAGACCGCTCCGGCCAGGTTCGGGGTGTAGCCGACGAACCAGGCGTTGCGCCGGCCGTCCGTCGTACCCGTCTTGCCCGCGTTGTCCCGGCCCGAAAGGCCCGCCTTCGAACCCGTACCCGAGTCGGAGACCACCCCGCTGAGCAGGGAACTGATCGTGTCGGCCGTCTTCACGCCCATCGCCCGGCGGCAAGTGCTCTCCGGGACGTCGAGCTTCCGTCCGTCGGCCGTCCGGATCGACTCGATCGCGATCGGGGTGCAGTACGTACCGCGGTTGGCGAAGCCCGCGTACGCGGACGCCATGGTCAGCGGCGACATCCCCTCCGAGCCCAGCGTCATGCCCGACGGGGTGAAGGCGAGGTTCTTGCCGTTGCCGACCATCAGACCCAGCTTGTCGGTCATCTCCTTCACCGGGCAGAGCCCGATGTCCGCCACCATCTGGACAAAGTAGGTGTTGACCGACTTCTCCATCGCCTCCTTGAGGCTGTACGGGCCGACCTCGGACTCCATCTCGTTCTCGACCGTGGCGTTCTCGTTGTTCACCCACGGTTTGCTGTCGCAGGTCTGGATCGGGCTCGGGTACGGCATCTCGTACGGCGCCGGATACGACTGCGACAGCGACGTCCCCTGCTCTATGGCCGCCGCCGCGACGAACGGCTTGAAGGTCGAACCGACCGGGAAGCCGTAGTTCGACCCCTCCATCCGCTTGTCGACGGAGTAGTTGATCTGGGTCTCGTTCTTGCCGAAGCCGTACGGCCTGGACTGGCCCATCGCGAGGATCTTGCCGGTACCGGGCTCGACCATGGTCACCGCGGTGGCGACCTTGTCCCCCTGGTAGACGTACTCCTTGATCGAGTCCTGGGCCGACTCCTGCGACTGCGGGTCGAGGGTCGTCCGGACCGTGAGCCCGCCGCGGTTCCACAGCTTGGCCCGGTCCTCGCGGGTCTTGCCGAAGACGGGGTCGCCCAGGAAGACGTTCCGTACGTAGTCGCAGAAGAAGCCCGCGCCCCGGACCGCGGTGATGCAGCCGTTCTTCGGCGTGCTCACCTTGAGCGTCACCGGGGTCGCCTTCGCCCGGTCCGCGTCGGCCTGGGTGACGTCCCGGACGTCCGCCATCCGCTGGAGGACGATGTTCCGGCGCTTCTTCGCCTCCTCCGTGTCATTGACGGGGTCGTAGCGGCTGGGGGACTGGACGAGTCCGGCGAGCAGGGCCGACTCCTCCAGATTGAGGTCCTCGGCCGACTTGGAGAAGTAGCGCTTCGACGCGGCCTCGACGCCGTACGCCTGCTGCCCGAAGAACGTGATGTTGAGGTAGTTCTCCAGGATCTTCTTCTTGCCCAGCTCCTCCTCGACCTGGATCGCGTACTTCAGCTCCTGGATCTTGCGGCCGAGCGTCTGCTGGGTGGCCTGGGCGACCTTGTCGGGGTCGTCGCCCGCCTCCTCCACGAACACGTTCTTGACGTACTGCTGGGTCAGCGTCGACGCGCCCTCGGCGACGCCGCCGGACTGCGCGTTGCGGTTGAGTGCCCGCAGGACGCCCTTGAGGTCGACGGCGCCGTGCTCGTAGAAGCGCGAGTCCTCGATGGCGATGATCGCCTTCTGCATATACGGGGAGATATCCGCCAGCGGGACCACCGTACGGTCGCGCGAGTAGACCGTGGCGATCGTGCCGCCCCCGGAGTCGAGGATCGAGGTCCGCTGGCTCAGCGGGGGAGTCTTCAGATTCGCCGGGATCTCGTCGAATCCCTTGACCGTGCCTTTCGCGGCCAGTCCCAGTGCTCCCGCGGCCGGCAGGGCGATACCCGCCAGCACGGCTCCGGCGAGCACGCTGACCCCGAGGAACTTGGCGGCTTGCTGGGTCCCTGACAGACCGCCGCCGGAGCGCGTCTTTGGCATGAAGTCAGCCTACGTTCTCATTCGCCGGACAAGGGTGCAGCCATTGGCCTAAGCTGCTCCCAACTGTCACAGCAGTGCGGTTTTGCATCAAGGCAATCACGGATCATTCCCGGAATTCACCGGAAGTCCGGATGTCGCCTCCTGGCGTGTCCCGTAGTCATCGTGGGTCGGTGGAAGGGAAAGTGGAGTCCGCCGTTCCATCCCTGACGGCTCGGCCTGATGCCGGAAATCGCCATGAATCTGGCTTGTGTGCCGCGGATCGGCCTGGTCGAGCTGGCTGATCTGTCCCGATTTGATGGGTTGGTTTGCTATGTCCTCGACTCACTCCCCTGGGTGACCTGCCGCATACGCATAGTCCGTTCGGGCCATTCGAGATTGGGCCCGCAGGGGGTGTTGCGTCGCGCCAGCCTTCCGTAACGTCCTCAACTGGCAGCGGTGAATATGCCGCTGCCGCCGTGGGGGAGCCTCGATTCGGGAGAGGACGGCAGCCGGGATGGGCTGGGTAACCGACTGGAGTGCGCAGGCAGCCTGCCGCACTACCGATCCGGATGAACTGTTCGTACAAGGGGCAGCGCAGAACAGGGCCAAGGCGGTGTGCACCGGATGTCCGGTGCGGACCGAATGTCTGGCCGATGCCCTCGACAATCGCGTGGAGTTCGGCGTCTGGGGAGGAATGACCGAAAGGGAGCGGCGCGCACTGTTGCGCAGGCGCCCCACGGTCACCTCGTGGCGCAGACTCCTGGAGACGGCGCGTACGGAGTACGAGCGCGATACCGGCTTGCTGCCGGTCGGGCTCGACGACGACGAGACCTATGCCGCGTATGCGGCGGTGGGCTAGGCCGTAGCAGCGCCGACACGGCCCCGGGGCCGGATCCGATCGAGCCGATCAGGGCCGATCGAATCGATTCCCGTGGTGTGTGGGCCGGGTGGGAAGCCCGGTACGAAGGCGTGTGACAGTACGGCGCGAAGGCTGTCGCCATGAGGCGGCGGTTGAATATGGCGCCGAAGGTCGGAGGGGCGTACTCGCGTGCGCCAAAATCGGCCTTTGGGGGCACCCTGGGCGCCGTTTTGATCTTTTATCAGTATTGATTTATCAGTTGTGACGACTTTTCCCGCTGATCCCCATACTTCGCTTGCCCGCTACGACTTGCCGCGCCGCGTTTCGCCGCCACCCGCGCCGCCGCCGGTCGCCAACTGCTCGCCGATGGCCCGCAGGCCCGACAGATCGTGTACGTCACCGGGCAGTGCGGCCACCTGCGCCACCGCCACCTCGGGATGGAGGGTGGTGAATCGGTCCCGCATGCGCTGTTCACGCGCAAGCACCTGCATCCGTTCGGCATGCAGGCGCAGCAGACCAGCCGTCAGTGCTTCCGTGGTGTGTTCGTGGTGGGCCTCACGAGGGGGGGAGTGCTCGGGGGAGTGGTCCACGGGCGGGGGTTCGGGAGAGGCGCCCGTGGCCTCACGAACACCAGTCTTCCCTGCCTCATGATCCACAATGCCGGTCGCGGCAAGATTTTCTGAGGATTCCACCAAAGGCTCTTCCGACTCATCCGACCCGTCCGGATCACCGGAGTCGGGGAAGGACGGGAAGTCGGGGATGTCGGGGATGTCGTCGAAGGCATCGAGCGCGTCGGGTTCCAGCACCTCGGCCGCCGCCAGCGCGCGCTGGGCCGACAGCCGGGCCGCGCCGCTGCCGTGCACCCGGTTGAGCACCAGTCCGGCCAGCGGCATCTTCTCCGCCGCCAGCCGCTCCACGAAGTACGCGGCCTCCCGCAGGGCGTCCTGCTCCGGCGCCGCCACCACCAGGAACGCCGTACCCGGGGCCTGCAGCAGCCGGTAGGTGGCGTCGGCCCGGGTGCGGAAGCCGCCGAACATGGTGTCCATCGCCGTGACGAACGTCTGTACGTCCCGCAGCAGCTGACCGCCCAACAGTTTGCCGAGGGTGCCCGTCATCATCGACATCCCGACGTTCAGGAACTTCATCCCCGCCCGGCCGCCGACCTTCGCCGGAGTCACCAGCAGCTTGATCAGTTTTCCGTCCAGGAACGACCCCAGCCGCTTCGGCGCGTCCAGGAAGTCCAGGGCGCTGCGCGACGGCGGGGTGTCGACGACGATCAGGTCCCACTCCTCCCGCGCCCGCAGCTGCCCCAGCTTCTCCATCGCCATGTACTCCTGCGTGCCCGCGAAGCCGGCCGACAGGGACTGGTAGAAGGGGTTGTCCAGGATGGCGCGAGCCCGCTCGGGGTCCGCATGGGCCTCGACGATCTCGTCGAAGGTCCGCTTCATATCGAGCATCATGGCGTGCAGTTCGCCCGCCTGACCGGTGCCGTCCGGTTCTATCCCCTTCACCCGCCGCGGGGTGTTGTCGAGCGAGTCGATGCCCAGGGACTGGGCCAGCCGCTTGGCCGGGTCGATGGTGAGGACCACCACCCGGCGGCCCCGTTCGGCCGCGCGGACACCGAGGGCGGCCGCGGTGGTCGTCTTGCCGACCCCGCCCGCGCCGCAGCAGACGATGATCCGGGTGGCCGGATCGTCGATCAGCGAGTCGACATGGAGGGCGGTGGCCGCTGCGTCCAGGGTCATGAACCGGTCCCTTGCTCGGCGCTGTGCCGGTCGTCGTTCCCCCCGTGCGCGCCGTTCTGGGCACGCAGCTCCTTCGACAGCCGGTAGAGCCCGGCGAGATCGATGCCTTCGCTCAGCAGGGGCAGTTCGTACGAGGGCAGCCCGAGCCGCCCCAGCGCCGCCCGCTGCTCCCGCTCCAGGGCGACCCGGCGGGCATGGTCGGACGCCTGGTCCAGCAGCGGGCCGACGAGGGTGCGCGCGCCGCTGATCCCGGCAGCCGTCAGCGCCGCGGCGATCTCCGTACGGCGGCCGCGTCCCGCGCTTCGTACCGCCGACTCGTCCAGGACGTGCGGCCTGACCATGTTCACGATCACCCGGCCCACCGGAAGGTCGGCGGCGCGCAGTTCGGCCACTCCGTCTGCGGTCTCCTGGACCGGCATCTCCTCCAGCAGCGTCACCAGATGGACCGCGGTCCCGGGTGACTTCAGTACCCGCATCACGGCCTGCGCCTGGTTGTATATCGGGCCGAACTTGGCCAGCCCCGCCACCTCGTCGTTGACGTTCAGGAAGCGGGTGATCCGGCCGGTGGGCGGGGCATCCATGATCACGTAGTCGTAGACGTACGCGCCCTGCTTCGTCCGGCGCCGTACGGCCTCGCACGCCTTGCCCGTGAGCAGGACGTCGCGTACCCCGGGGGCGATCGTGGTCGCGAAGTCGATCGCGCCGATCTTCTTCAGGGCGCGCCCCGCGCTGCCGAGTTTGTAGAACATCTGGAGGTAGTCGAGCAGGGCGCGCTCGGCGTCGATCGCCAGGGCGTAGACCTCGCCGCCGCCGGACGCGACGGCGATCTTCCGCTCCTCGTAGGGCAGCGCCTCGGTCTCGAAGAGCTGGGCGATGCCTTGCCTCCCCTCGACCTCCACGAGGAGTGTCCGCTTGCCCTCGGTCGCGAGGGCGAGCGCGAGGGCGGCGGCGACCGTCGTCTTACCGGTACCGCCTTTGCCACTGACGACCTGGAGCCTGCTCACATATTCGAGCCTAACCAGTCGGACCGCGCCCTACGCACGAGGCCGTGTGCGGGCTGCGTCACGTGTCCCGTGGACAGGTGCCCCCGTGGACGTCTGTACGGGTCCGGGCTCCGGGGACGGGCGGATCCGGGACGGGGTCCGGGGGCGGATACAGTCGGGCCCATGACCAAGAAGTGGGAATACTCCACCGTGCCGCTCCTCGTGCACGCGACCAAGCAGATCCTCGACACCTGGGGCGAGGACGGGTGGGAACTCGTCCAGGTCGTGCCCGGCCCGAACCCGGAGCAGCTCGTGGCCTATCTGAAGCGGGAGAAGACGGCGTGACCACCACCGGTGGCGGGGTCGTCGAGGCTCGGCTCGCCGAGCTGGGGCTGACCCTGCCGGAGGTCGTACCGCCGATCGCCGCGTACCAGCCCGCCGTCGTCTCGGGCGACTACGTCTACACCGCGGGCCAGCTGCCCATGGTGGAGGGCAAGCTGCCGGTCACCGGCAAGGTGGGGGCCGAGGTCACCGCCGACGAGGCCAAGGAGCTGGCGCGGACCTGCGCGCTCAACGGTCTGGCCGCCGTGAAGTCGGTCGTCGGTGATCTGGACCGGATCGCCCGGGTGGTGAAGGTCGTCGGCTTCGTCGCGTCGGCGAGCGACTTCACCGGACAGCCCGCCGTCATCAACGGCGCGAGCGAGTTGCTGGGCGAGGTCCTCGGCGAAAAGGGCGTCCACGCCCGGAGCGCGGTGGGCGTCGCGGTGCTGCCGCTGGACGCGCCGGTCGAGGTCGAGTTCCAGATCGAGCTGGTACGGGAGTAACCGGCCGGTGGGGAGGGAGCCGTACGGGACGGTACGCGTACGGCTCGGACCCCGCCCCCTCATGCCCCGCGTAGTGTTTCGGAGCCCTCGGAGCCCTTATGGGCCGCGGGGCGGGCCCGGCCCGGTGTAGGGGCCATCTTCGTTCCACGTGAAACGGGACCGGCCCGTACGGGCACCTCTCGAACATCTCGGTGGATCCGCATAGCATCCGGCCATGCCCGATGGTCAGTGGTACCCCCCGGAGTGGCCCGACCGGATTCGCGCACTCGCGGCCGGTGAGATCGTCCCCGTCGAGCCGAAGCGCGCGGCGACGGTGATGCTGCTGCGCGACACCCCGGACGGCCCGGCCGTCCATATGCTGCGCCGCCGTACCTCCATGGCCTTCGCCGGTGGTGCCTATGCCTACCCCGGTGGCGGAGTCGACGCCCGGGACTCCCGGCCCGTCGGCTGGGCGGGGCCCTCGGTCGAGGAATGGGCTGTACGACTGGGTACGGACGCCGCGACCGCCCAGGCCGTGGTCTGTGCCGCGGTCCGGGAGACCTTCGAGGAATCGGGGGTGCTGCTCGCGGGCCGTACCGCCGATACGGTCCTGGGTGCCGTGGGTGCCGTGGGCGTCGAATTGCCGGAAGCGGGCGAAGGTTCGGCCGGTGCGGTGGAAGCGGGCGAGGGTACGGCCGGCGGGGCGGACGACGGCGGCTGGGAGGCCGACCGGCAGGCCCTGGTCGACCGTGAACTCGCCTTCGCCGACTTCCTCGACCGACGCGGGCTGGTCCTGCGGTCGGACCTGCTGGGCGCCTGGGCCCGCTGGATCACCCCGGAGTTCGAGGCCCGCCGCTACGACACCTGGTTCTTCGTCGCAGCCCTGCCGCCGGGGCAGCAGACCCGGAACGCCTCCACCGAGGCGGACCGTACGGTGTGGATCACACCGGCCGACGCCGCCGCCGGATACGACCGGGGCGAGCTGACGATGATGCCGCCGACCATCTCCACCCTGCGCGACCTCGTGCCCTACGCCACCTCCGCCGACGCCGTCGCCGGCGCGGCCGGGCGGGATCTCGCCCCCGTCCTCGCGAAGGCCGGTCTGGAGAACGGTGTGCTGGTCCTGAGCTGGCCGGGACACGAGGAGTTCACCCGGCGCGTTCCCGCAGGAGGTCCGCGATGACCGACGCGGCGGCGCTGCCAGGACAGCCCCGGGGCGGTGTGCTCTCCGGAGCCGCCACAGCCCGGGCCGTGAACGTCCTCGCGCCCAACCCGTCCGCGATGACGCTCGACGGGACCAATACCTGGATCGTCTCCGAGCCCGGCTCGGGGCTCGCCGTCGTGATCGACCCCGGTCCGCTCGACGAGAGCCATCTGCGGCGGGTGATCGACACCGCCGAGCGGGCGGGGCAGCGGATCGCCCTCACCCTGCTCACCCACGGCCATCCCGACCACGCCGAAGGCGCCGCGCGTTTCGCGGAGCTGACGCGGACGAACGTCCGGGCACTGGACCCGGCGCTGCGCCTGGGCGACGAGGGTCTCGGCGCGGGCGATGTGATCGACGTCGGGGGCCTGGAGCTGCGGGTCGTCCCCACGCCCGGCCATACCTCCGACTCGCTCTGCTTCCATCTGCCCGCGGACGCCGCGGTGCTGACCGGCGATACCGTCCTGGGCCGCGGCACCACGATGGTGGCCCATCCGGACGGCCGCCTGGGCGACTATCTGGACTCCCTGCGACGGTTGCGGTCCCTCACCGTCGACGACGGCGTACGGACCGTTCTGCCCGGTCATGGGCCCGTGCTGGACGACGCCCAGGGCGCGGTCGAGTTCTATCTGGCCCATCGCGCCCACCGGCTCGCCCAGGTCGAGACGGCCGTCGAGAACGGTCACCGGACGGCGCCGGAGGTGGTGGCGGCGGTCTACGCGGACGTGGACCGGTCCCTGTGGCCCGCCGCGGAGCTCTCCGTACGGGCGCAGCTGGAGTATCTGCGCGACCACGGTCTGATCTGACCGTCCGGGCACGGGCACAGGCACAGGCACGGACGCCGTATGCGTGAAGGGGCGCCCCCGGAACCGGGGGCGCCCCTTCACGGCGTACGTACGGCCGTGACGTTCGGTACGGCCGGTGGGCTCAGCGGGAGCGCTTCGCCAGCCGCTCGACGTCGAGCAGGATGACCGCCCGCGCCTCCAGGCGCAGCCAGCCGCGCTGCGCGAAGTCCGCCAGCGCCTTGTTCACGGTCTCGCGGGAGGCGCCGACCAGCTGGGCCAGCTCCTCCTGCGTCAGGTCGTGGACGACGTGGATGCCCTCGTCGGACTGGACGCCGAAGCGGCGCGACAGGTCGAGGAGCGCTCGGGCCACCCGGCCCGGTACATCGGAGAAGACCAGGTCGGACATCTGGTCATTGGTCTTGCGCAGCCGGCGGGCGACGGCCCGCAGCAGCGCGGACGCCACCTCGGGCCGGGCGTTCAGCCAGGGCTGGAGGTCGCCGTGGCCCAGGCCGAGCAGCTTCACCTCGGTCAGGGCGGTCGCCGTGGCGGTCCGCGGGCCCGGGTCGAACAGGGACAGCTCGCCGATCAGCTCGCCGGGGCCGAGGACGGCGAGCATGTTCTCGCGTCCGTCGGGCGAGGTGCGGTGGAGTTTGACCTTGCCCTCGGTGACCACATAGAGGCGGTCACCCGGGTCGCCCTCGTGGAAGAGCGCGTCGCCGCGGGCCAGCGTCACCTCACTCATCGAGCCGCGCAGCTCCGCCGCCTGCTCGTCATCGAGCGCCGCGAAGAGCGGGGCGCGCCGCAGAACGTCGTCCACGAGTTCTCTCCTTGTCGACCTGCTCAGGGACCGTGGCCCCCATGATGCCGGACCGCACCGTGCCCGTCCGGGGGACACCTCGGACGGGACGCTGGGGACAGCTTCCCCGTGGCGGACCTGGCAAGTAAATATTCGTGCGATCAATCACAACAAGTTTGACTCACTGGAGCACGTGTTCGTGCTCCAGGGGCCCGATTGGGTCCGGATCGGCGGTGGCCGGGGCGGAGACGAGCGGTGGCCCGTAGGCTGGCCGGGTGTCCAATTCGCCGGTGAGAGCGCAGGCCAAGGGGGCCGGAAGAGTGTCCGGAAAGCAAAATTCCGCTATGGGCGAACAAGCTCACATCGGTACCCGAAATGCCGCAAAGTCGGGCGGATCGCAGGGCTCGCGGAAGGCGCCGCGGGGTGCGGCGAAGCCCGAGTCGCGGCTCGCCATGGTCCGCCGGGCCCGCCGCATCAATCGCGAGCTGGCCGAGGTGTACCCGTACGCCCATCCGGAACTGGACTTCCGTAATCCGTTCGAGCTGCTGGTCGCCACGGTGCTGTCGGCCCAGACCACCGACCTCCGGGTCAACCAGACCACCCCCGCCCTCTTCGCGGCCTATCCGACACCGGACGAGATGGCCGCGGCCGAGCCCGAGAAGCTGGAGGCGATCATCCGCCCCACCGGCTTCTTCCGGGCCAAGGCCCGCTCCCTCCTCGGGCTCTCCACCGCCCTCCGCGACGACTTCGGCGGTGAGGTCCCGGGACGCCTCGACGACCTGGTGAAACTGCCGGGCGTCGGCAGGAAGACCGCCTTCGTCGTCCTCGGCAACGCCTTCGGCGTCCCCGGGATCACCGTCGACACCCACTTCGGACGGCTCGTTCGCCGCTGGAAGTGGACCGAGCAGCAGGATCCGGAGAAGGTCGAGGCGGAGATCGCCGAGATCTTCCCGAAGTCCGAGTGGACCATGCTCTCCCACCGGGTGATCTTCCACGGCCGACGGATCTGCCACGCCCGCAAGCCCGCGTGCGGCGCCTGCCCGATCGCCCATCTCTGCCCCTCGTACGGTGAGGGCGAGACCGATCCGGAGAAGGCGCGGAAGCTGCTGAAGTACGAGATGGGCGGCCAGCCGGGGCAGCGCCTCAACCCGCCCGCGGACTATCCCGGCGTGCCCGCCCCGCCCTCGGCGCCCGCCGGACGTCCCGGAGACGGAGAGGGCGACCCGGCGGGGGAGACCCGGGCGGCCGGGTGAGCCGACGCGGAGGGGGCGGGGGCGGGGGTGACGGCGCGGGCAGGTGCGTGTGCCGTCGCGACGCCGACGGGGACAGGCGCGTGTGCCGTCGCGACGCCGACGCGGGTGCGGGCGGAACGATCGGTACGCCCGGGCGCGTTGTGACACGAGGGGGTGCCCATGCGCGCACGAGACACGACGACCAGCGGTGGCGGTGAGGCCGAGGTGCACGAAGAGACCGGGGGTGCGTACGGCCCCGGGCGCGCCGGACATGGGCACGGGCACGGGCACGCGGGAAACGGATCCGCCGGCGGGCATCCCCAGGGTGCCCTGGCGGGTGGCGGTGGCGCCGGGAACGCACGGCGCGCCTTCGAAGGCAGTGGCGGGGTCACCGTCTCCACCACGGGGCTGCCCGACTGGCTCGCCCCCGTCGCCCGGCTGCTCGACACCGTCCAGGGACGGCAGCTCAGCACCTTCCTGCCCCCCGCGGGCGGCCACGGCCGCCCCGCCTCCGTCCTCGTCCTCTTCGGCGAGGGCGCCGAGGGACCCGAGCTGCTGCTGATGGAGCGCGCGGGCGGACTGCGCACCCATGCGGGACAGCCCTCCTTCCCCGGCGGTTCCCTCGATCCCGAGGACGGTGATCCGGAGACCACGGGACCGCTGCGCGCCGCGCTGCGCGAGGCCGAGGAGGAGACCGGACTCGACCCCTCCGGCGTCCAGCTCTTCGGTGCGCTGCCCAAGCTCTACATCCCGGTGAGCGGCTTCGTCGTCACCCCCGTCCTCGGCTGGTGGCGGGAGCCGAGCCCCGTCGACGCGGTCGATCTCGCCGAGACGGCCCGGGTCTTCACCGTCCCGGTGGCGGATCTCACGGACCCGGCCAACCGGGCCACCGCGGTCCACCCCAGCGGTCACCAGGGCCCGGCGTTCCTCGTCGAATCCGCCCTGGTCTGGGGCTTCACCGCCGGTGTGATCGACCGGATCCTGCACTTCGCGGGGTGGGAACGGCCGTGGGACCGGACCCGCCGGGTCCCCCTGGACCGGCGGGCATGACAGGCTGATCCTTCGCGTTCCGGCGCGCCACCCCACCGAACCGCCGACGACCCGTTCCCCGTACACCCATTCCATCGATCCCCCGGGACCGCGCGGCGCTCCGCCGGACGGCCGTCCGAGGCCACCCGGCGAGTCGAAGCCGAAGAAGCCCGAAGCTCGAAGCCGAGACCAATACCAAGACGACGACCAAACGACCAAGACGAAGACCAAGACGACGACCAAACGACCAAGACGAAGACCAAGACGACGACCGAGACCGCGACCGCGACTGCGAGGCAAATGACGGTGAACGTGCTGGACATCCTGCTGCTGATCGCTGCTGTTTGGTTCGCGATCGTCGGCTATCGGCAAGGTTTCGTCGTCGGCATCCTCTCCGTGATCGGCTTCCTGGGCGGCGGTCTGGCCGCCGTCTACGCCCTGCCCGTGCTCTGGAACTGGCTGACCGACGATTCCGAGGTGTCCACCCCCGCCGTCGTCGTCTTCGTCATCGTCGTGATCGTCTGCGCCTCCGTGGGCCAGGCCTTCACCACCCATCTCGGCGGCAAACTGCGCCGCCACATCACCTGGACACCCGTGCGCGCCCTGGACGCCACCGGCGGCGCGCTGGTCAACGTGGTCGCCATGCTGCTGGTCGCCTGGCTGATCGGCTCGGCGCTCGCGGGCACCACCCTGCCGACCCTCGGCAAGCAGGTCCGTACATCGAAGGTGCTGCACGGGGTCTCCACGGTGATGCCGGAGGAGGCGTCCGGCCTCTTCGACGACTTCTCCGGGGCCCTCGCCCAGAACGGTTTCCCCCAGGTCTTCAGCCCGTTCTCGAACGAGCCCATCAAGGAAGTCCGCCCGCCCGACCCGGCGCTCGCCGGCAGCCCTGTCGTCGCCCGCGCGAAGAAGTCCATCGTCAAGGTCGTCGGCACGGCGAACAGCTGCAGCAAGGTCCTCGAAGGCACCGGCTTCGTCTTCGGCGAACGGCGCGTCATGACGAACGCCCACGTCGTCGGAGGGGTCGACGAGCCGACCGTGCAGATAGGCGGCGAGGGCAAGCTGTACGACGCCAAGGTCGTCCTCTACGACTGGCGCCGCGACATCGCCGTTCTGGACGTGCCGGGACTCCGCGCCGAGCCGCTGCGGTTCGCCGACGCCGACGCCCGCAGCGGGGACAGCGCGATCGTCGCGGGCTTCCCGGAGAACGGCGCGTACGACGTCCGCTCGGCGCGGGTCCGGGGCCGTATCGACGCGGATGGACCCGACATCTACCGCCGGGGCACCGTCCACCGCGATGTGTACTCGCTCTTCGCGACCGTCCGCCAGGGGAACTCGGGCGGACCGCTGCTCACCCCCGAAGGCGAGGTGTACGGCGTCATCTTCGCCCGCTCCCTCGACGACAAGAACACCGGATACGCGCTGACCGTGGACGAGATCGCCGAGGACATCAAGGTCGGTCTGGCGGCCCACAGCCAAGTCGACACGGACGGCTGCGCGCTCTAGCTACGGGCTCCAGAGGTGCTCCCGCGCGGGCCGGCGCGGAAGCACCGGGATCCGGCCGGACGCCCGACAGGTGACCCGACAGGTGCCCGGACGGGTGTGCAGGACGGGTGTCCGACGGGGTGTCAGCCGCGGGTGTGCCGCAGCCGGGCCGACACCCAGCGCGCCCGCCGCCGCAGGATCCGCGGGATGCCGATGCCCTGTGGGGAGCGGCCATGATGACCCCGGCCCCGTGGACCATCGGTGTCAGGGGAGCCCGGCCCACCGGCCGGGCGACGGTCGCGCGTCACGTCGCCATAGTCGTACGTCCAGCCCATACCGGGACGTCTGCCCGGGGCCCAAGGTCGGTAACCGTGCCCGAGGCCGCCAATTGGCCTATGCGTGGGGCACATGGTTCTCCGTACGCCCCCCAACCGGCGCGACACCCCCCGTCGGGGCGGCCGGGACCGTCCTAACGGTCCGGTTCCGGGTCCTTCAACCAGCCGATCAGCTCGGTGGAGAAGGCCACCGGGTCCTCCTCGTGGGGAAAGTGACCGAGCCCCTCGAAGAGCCGCCAGCGGTACGGAGCCTCCACATACTGGCCGGAACCCGCCGCGCTGCGGGTCCGCATCGCCGGATCCAGCGACCCGTGCAGATGGAGCGTCGGCACCCGGACGGGCCGCTTCATCCGCCGGTTGAACTGGATGCCGTCCGGCCGCGCCATCGACCGCACCATCCAGCGGTACGGCTCGATCGAGCAGTGCGCGGTCGACGGGATCGCCATCGCCCTGCGGTAGGTGTCCAGCACGATCTCGTCCGGCGGCTTCGGCCCCGACCAGTCGGTGATCAGCTCGCCCACCAGCGCCGCGTCGTCCGCGACCAGCCTGCGCTCCGGGATCCAGGGGCGCTGGAAGCCCCAGACGTACGAACCGGCGCGGGTCTGCGCGAAGTCGGAGAGCATCGCCGAACGCCACCGCCGGGGATGCGGCATCGAACAGACCGCGAGCCTGCGCACCAGCTTCGGCCGCATCACCGCGGCCGTCCACGCCAGATAGCCACCCAGGTCATGGCCGACCAGGGCCGCGTCAGGCTCGCCCAGCGACCGCACCACACCCGTGATGTCGAGCGCGAGGTTGGCGGGGTCGTATCCGCGGGGCGTACGGTCGCTGCCGCCGACGCCCCGCAGATCCATCGCCACCGCCCGGAAACCGGCGTCGGCGAGCGCCGGGAGCTGATGCCGCCAGGACCACCAGAACTGCGGGAACCCGTGCAGCAGCAGTACCAGCGGCCCGTCACCCATCTCGGCGATGTGGAAGCGGGCACCGTTGGCCGCCACATCGCGATGGGTCCAGGGACCGTCGATGCGTACGGGGCTGCCGGAACCGGAGTCAGGGGCCGTCATGCTCATGAGCGTGCCACACCGGCGGGCGCGATGCCGCCCGCGCCCTTCACCCGAACGGCGGACAAGGGAGTGAGGGCAGGGGCTACAGGGGCACAGGGCGACAGGAGTGGGCGCGGCGGGGCAGTGCTCGGGCGGGGTGGTGTCGCCCGGGTCGCGCCGGCGCTCGGGGGCGGTGCGCCAGGTCAGCGCTCGGCCAGCGCCCGCTCGACCCCGGCCGGAAGCTCCGGCACCCGCTCCTTCTCCAGCCGCGGATGCGGCTTGACGTTCTGCAGGACGGCGGCCGTCTGCTTCGCCGACGCGATGGACTTCTCCGGCGGCTTGACCTTCTTGAACTTGGCGATCGCCAGCAGCGACAGCAGGGCGGCGAGGACGACGTACGCCCCGCCCACGATCAGGAACGACCAGGCCAGGCCGAGCCCCAGATTGTGGATGCCGTACGCCGCCGCGAAGCTGAACACGGGCAGTGAGAACAGCAGGAACACACCGGCGACGACGAAGGCGATCGCCCCCGTGGCGCCGCGCTTCACGTCCTGCCGGAGTTCCGCCTTCGCCAGCGCGATCTCATCGTGCACCAGCGCCGACATCTCCGCGGTCGCCGATGCGACCAGCTGACCGATACTGCGCTCGGCACCGCTGCCGGGGTCGCTCATCGCTGCTCCCTCTTGTGCTTCCCGTGTCTTCCGGAGCCCGGTGGGTCCGGAGTCCGCCATCAGATCATGCCGGACCACCGCCGTCGGCGCGCGACGCCCCCGGCCCCGGAGCCGTGCCGTCGCCCGCCGCGCCCGCCTCCGGGGCCGTACCGGTATCGGTACGGATGCCGGTACGGGTACCCGCGGCGGGGCCGGCGACACCCGGGCGCGTAACGGACCCGATCGGGTTCAGGACCCGTGCTCGGGCCCGGACGTGGACGATGACCCGGGCTCGGACGCGGACGTCGCCCCGGACTCGGGCCGGGGCGAGGACCCGTGCTCGGGCGCGTGTTCGTCCGCGGATCCGGCCGCGACCCGGGCCAGCCGCCGGTGCTCGGCTGCCTTCCGTTCGTGGATCTCCGCCATCCGCAGGTGGTACGCGGGGTTCTCCAGTTCATAGACGTCCGGAATGCCGTCCTCGTCCTCGTCGCGCTCCTCGGCCTCGTACAGCTCCCGGTACTTGCGGACCCGCAGCTTCAGCAGGACGGCCGCGAATACGGCCGCGATCAGCGACCCGACCAGCACCGCCGCCTTGACCGAGTCGGTGAGGGCCGGGTCGCCGGCGAAGGCGAGTTCGCCGATGAGGAGGGAGACCGTGAACCCTATGCCCGCGAGGGTGGCGACCGCGAAGACGTCCGGCCAGGCCAGGTCCTCGTTCAGCTCGGCCCGGGTGAAGCGGGCCGCGAGCCAGGTGCCGCCGAAGACGCCGAGGGCCTTGCCGAGTACCAGACCGAGGACCACGCCCAGGGCCTCCGGTTCGGTGAAGACCTTTCCGATCGCACCACCGGAGAGCAGGACACCGGCCGAGAACAGGGCGAAGAGGGGTACGGCGAAACCCGCGGAAACCGGGCGTACCAGATGTTCGATGTGCTCGCCGGGGGAGTGCTTCTCGCCCTCGCGGCGGCTGCAGCGGAGCATCAGGCCCATCGCGACGCCGGCGATGGTGGCGTGGACGCCGCTGTTGTACATCAGACCCCAGATCACCAGGGCCAGCGGTACGTAGACGTACCAGCCGCGGACGCCCTTGCGGAGCAGTAGCCAGAAGACGGCGAGGCCGATCGCCGAACCGCCGAGGGCGGCGAAGTTCAGATCGCTGGTGAAGAAGATCGCGATAATCATGATCGCGAAGAGGTCGTCGACGACGGCGAGCGTGAGCAGGAAGGCGCGCAGGGCCGACGGCAACGAGGTGCCGATGACGGCGAGTACGGCGAGGGCGAAGGCGATGTCCGTGGCGGTGGGGACCGCCCAGCCCTTGGTGGAGCCGCCGCCCGCGGTGACGGTGACGAAGTAGACGAGGGCCGGGACGGCCATACCGCAGATCGCGGCGATGACGGGGAGCGCGGCGGCCTTGGGGTCGCTCAGCTCACCGGCGACGAGTTCGCGTTTCAGCTCGATCCCGGCGACGAAGAAGAAGATCGCGAGGAGTCCGTCGGCGGCCCAGTGCTGGAGCGACAGGTCGAGGCCGAGGGACCCCGGGCCTATGTGGAAGTCGCGTACGGCCTCATAGCTGTCGCCCAGGGGGGAATTCGCCCAGATCAACGCGGCGACGGCGGCCACCAGGAGCAGAACGCCGCCGACGGTCTCGGTCCGCAGGGCGTCCACCACGAAGGTGCGCTCGGGCAGGGAGAGACGTCCGAGGAACTTACGGGGGCTGGGCGTCGGCGCGGGCATGTCGGAGAACCTCCGGTGGTCGGTCGGGCAGGGCGAAGCACATGCCGACCAGACTTCCCGGCGCACCTAGGTTTTCTTGTCGCGTCGTTGACGCGGCCCCTACCTTACCCAAGCGCGCAATGGGAGGATCCGGCGTCCTCCCACTCTAGGACTTTATGGACTTTCCGCACGTCGGAGGCGGTGGAGCGGGACGTGCGGAGCTGTCTGCGGAGCGCTGTGTGCCGGGCCGTATGCGGAGTTTTGCGGACGAGCTGTCCGGGCGAGTTATCCGTACGAGTTGTGCGTGCGAGTTGTGCGGACGGAGTCATGAGTACGGCGCTGTTGAAGGCGCAACAACCGTATGGGCGGTGGCCCGCACCCCGTGAGAGTGCGGGCCACCGCCCATGACGCGGTGACGACCCCGGCGGTACGACGCCGGGGCCTGCTCAGTCCTCGGAGGCCGCGCTCGGCAGCTTCGTCTGGATCAGATCCATCACCGAGGAGTCGGTGAGCGTCGTGACATCGCCGAGCTGACGGTTCTCGGCGACATCGCGGAGCAGCCGGCGCATGATCTTGCCGGAGCGGGTCTTCGGCAGCTCGGCGACCGGCAGGACCCGCTTGGGCTTGGCGATCGGGCCGAGGGTCGTACCGACGTGGTTGCGCAGTTCGGCGACGAGGTTCTCGTCCTCGGACGCCGAACCCCGCAGGATCACGAAGGCGACGATGGCCTGGCCGGTCGTCTCGTCCGCCGCGCCCACGACCGCCGCCTCGGCGACCTTGGGGTGGGAGACGAGGGCGGACTCGACCTCGGTGGTGGAGATGTTGTGGCCGGAGACGAGCATGACGTCGTCGACCCGGCCGAGCAGCCAGATATCGCCGTCGTCGTCCTTCTTCGCGCCGTCACCCGCGAAGTACTTGCCCTCGAAACGGGACCAGTAGGTGTCGATGAAGCGCTGGTCGTCGCCCCAGATGGTGCGGAGCATCGACGGCCACGGCTCGGTGAGCACCAGATAGCCGCCACCGCCGTTCGGTACCTCGTTCGCCTCGTCGTCGACGACGGTCGCGGAGATACCGGGCAGCGCGCGCTGCGCGGAACCGGGCTTGGTCTCGGTGACCCCCGGCAGCGGGGAGATCATCATCGCGCCGGTCTCGGTCTGCCACCAGGTGTCCACGATGGGCGCCCGGCCGCCGCCGATGTGCTCCCGGTACCAGACCCATGCCTCGGGGTTGATCGGCTCACCGACCGAGCCGAGGACGCGCAGGCTGGACAGGTCGAACTTGGCGGGGATGTCGTCGCCCCACTTCATGAACGTCCGGATCGCGGTCGGCGCGGTGTAGAGGATGGTGACGCCGTACTTCTGGACGATCTCCCAGAAGCGCCCCTGGTGGGGGGTGTCGGGGGTGCCCTCGTAGATCACCTGCGTCGCGCCGTTGGCCAGCGGCCCGTACACGATGTACGAGTGGCCGGTGACCCAGCCGATGTCGGCCGTACACCAGTAGACGTCGGTCTCCGGCTTGAGGTCGAAGACGGCGTGATGGGTGTAGGCCGTCTGGGTGAGATAGCCGCCGGAGGTGTGCAGGATGCCCTTCGGCTTCCCGGTGGTGCCGGAGGTGTAGAGGATGAACAGGGGGTTCTCGGCCTCGAACGCCTCGGGGGTGTGCTCGGCGGACTGGCGGTCCACGATGTCGTGCCACCACACGTCGCGGCCCTCGGTGACGGCGGTGTCCTCGCCGGTCCGCCGGACCACCAGGACGTGCTCGACCTGCGGGCACTTGGTCAGCGCCTCGTCGATGGCGGGCTTGAGCGCGCTCGGCTTGCCGCGACGGTAGCCGCCGTCGGCGGTGATCACGAGCTTCGCGTCGGCGTCCTGGATCCGGGAGGCGACCGCGTCGGCCGAGAAGCCGCCGAAGACCACGGAGTGCGCGGCGCCGATCCGGGCACAGGCCAGCATCGCGACCACGGCCTCGGGGATCATCGGCAGATAGACGGCGACCCGGTCGCCCTTGCCGACGCCCAGTTCGGTCAGGGCGTTGGCCGCCCGGGAGACCTCGTCCTTGAGCTGGGCGTAGGTGACCGTACGGCCGTCGCCGGGCTCGCCCTCGAAGTGGATCGCGACCCGGTCGCCGTGACCGGCCTCGACATGGCGGTCGACGCAGTTGTAGGCGACATTCAGCTTGCCGTCCGCGAACCACTTGGCGAAGGGCGGATTGCTCCAGTCCAGTGTCTCCGTCGGCTCGGTGGCCCAGGTGAGCCTGCGAGCCTGCTCGGCCCAGAAGCCGAGCCGGTCGGCGTCGGCCTGCGCATAGGCCTCGGCCGTGACATTGGCGTCCTTGCTCAGCGCGGCGGGCGGCGCGAACCGCCGCTCCTCACGCAGCAGGTTGGCCAGGCTCTCGTTGCTCACGACATCTCCCTTTCCCAGGGCGTCCTCAATACCTGTGTGTCCCGGGCCATAGCTCATCAGCCACGGGCCCGGGTGACAAGAGCCTTCGGGTAAATGGTTTAGACCTGTTGGGGTGCGGGGCCGGATTTCGCCCGGCTCTGCGGGGGTGTTGTCCATCGCGGCGGGAAAACGCCAGGTGAGGATGGGCGTGTCGGTGTGAATCGGACGAACCCTCCTCCCCGGGCGGCGGGAAGGAGGGGCCGTTACACCTCTGCACGGCCCCGGGACGGCTCCGGTTCAACGCCTTGGCGCTGTTCCGGTGGGGGCGGGAATCGGCGCAGGTGAGAAAGGGCTGGGAGGCCCGCTGTCCTTCCGGGCGAGCCGGGCCGGTGCCCTTCTCGGGCGAGCCGGGCCGGTTCGTCCCGTGCCACCCGTACCGGCGGGCATGGGTTCCCGTCTCCTCCGGGGCGGCGCGGTCGCGGATGGGGGGCGCGGCCGTGAGCCACGGCGTGCGGTGGCGGGATGCGGCAAGGAGGATCCGGAAGGGCCCTCAACTCTCAGTGGATTGATCGTAATGGAGAGTGAAGATCAAGGTCGGGCAATCCTGGCATATGGATCAAGCTTTCACTCGTTCCAGTGATTAATGCGCTTAATGCGGCCCGTCATTGAAGGCCATCCGTCATCGCGGTGCGACTTTGTCGAATCGGTAGAAACCGATAGTAAAAACACAAAGTCATATGAAAGTGGGTGGGCGGATGAAGGCCGCCACACAGAGGGTCGCCGTCGGTGCGGTGGCCACGGCGCTGATCGCGGGGCTGGCGGGCTGCTCCCTCTCCGGCGACCCGTCCGCGAAGGAGGGCGCGCCCGGCGCGAAGAAGGCGCCCGCGCCCAAGGCCGCGCCCCAGCTGATCGGCGACGGTTCGACCGCGTACACCGGAGCCCAGCCGAAGCAGCTCAAGGCCAAGCGGCTGAAGCCCGGTCAGAAGCCGCCCCAGTTCGTGGTCTTCTCCTGGGACGGGGCGGGCGAGGACAGCCAGAAGCTCTTCTCCCACTTCCGGTCCGTCGGCCGGAAATACGGCATGACGATGACGTACTTCCTCAGCGGGGTCTATCTGCTGCCCGAGGAGAAAGCTTCCCTCTATCTGCCGCCGAAGCATGCCGCGGGCCGCTCGGACATCGGCTTCAACGACCTCCAGGGCATCAAGGACACCGTGCGCGAGCTGCGGGGCGCCTGGCAGGAGGGCAACGAGGTCGGTACCCACTTCAACGGTCACTTCTGCGGGCCGGAGGGCGGCGACAGCTGGTCGGTCGAGGACTGGAAGAGCGAGATCAACCAGGCCAAGTCCTTTGTGAAGAACTGGCGTACGAACTCCGGTCTGAAGGACCAGGCATCGCTCCCCTTCGACTACGACAAGGAGCTGGTCGGCGCCCGTACGCCCTGTCTCGAAGGCCGCAAGAACTTTGTGAAGGCGGCCAGTGAGCTGGGCTTCCGCTACGACACCAGCGGGATCAACGACCAGATCTGGCCCGAGAAGGAGCTGGGCGTGTGGGATCTGGGGCTTCAGATGGTCCCGTTCCCGGGCCGCGGCTTCGAGACGCTCTCCATGGACTACAACTTCATGGTCAATCAGTCCGGCACGGTCAAGGGCGACCCCGCGCAGCACGAGTACTGGGGCAACCAGATGCGCGACGGGCTCGTGCAGGCGTTCGACCGGGCCTACAACGGCAACCGGGCGCCGCTGATCATCGGCAACCACTTCGAGTCGTGGAACGGTGGCACGTACATGCGAGCCATCGAGGACACCATCGCGACCGTCTGTGTGAAGAAGGACGTCGAGTGCGTGTCCTTCAAGCAGCTCGCGGACTGGCTGGACGCCCAGGACCCGAAGGTGATCGCCAAGCTGCGGTCGCTTCCGGTCGGTGAGGCGCCCAAGGCGGGGTGGCCCGCCTTCCTTACGGCGCGGAAGGCGGGTCCGGCGGGCAGGCCCGCCGGACCCGGTACCGAGGAGGATTCCGGTGTCGAGCCCGGCACCGAGGCCGGTGCCTCCGGTGCGGGCTCGGGAACCGGGCAGGACGCCGAGTCGGAGTCCGAGTCGGAGTCGAAGTCGGAGTCGGCGTCGGGTGGCCGGGCCGGGGCCGGAACGCGGGAGTCCGAGTCCTCCGGCGCACTCGCGGCAGCGGCCCGGCAGCGGTGATCAGGCCGGCAGCGGCGCGCTGACGTCCGCGGGGTTCTCCCCCAGTACGAAGGCGGGGTCGACCTGGGCCGCCAGGTCGGCGCCCGTCTTCGCGTTGCCCCAGCTCTCCGCGTTCCTCAGATGGAAGTGGACCATCTGGCGGGTGTACCGCTCCCAGTCGCGTCGCTCGTAGGTCTCCGCCACGGCCGTCGACAGCGTCTCCAGCGCGGCACGGTTCTCCGCCTCCAGCTGGTCGAACGGCCGGGGGCGGCCCTTCTCCATCGCCCGGACCCAGTCCGAGTGGCCGATGGTGACCAGCAGGTCGTCGCCCACCTCGGCGCGGAGGAAGTCGAGGTCGTCCTCGCCCTGCACCTTGTTGCCGACGACCTTGAGCGCGACGCCGAAGTCGCGCGCGTACTCCTTGTACTGGCGGTAGACCGATACGCCCTTCCGGGTCGGCTCGGCGACCAGGAAGGTCATATCGAACCGGGTGAACATGCCCGAGGCGAACGAGTCCGAACCCGCGGTCATATCGACCACGACGTACTCGTCACGGCCGTCGACGAGATGGTTGAGGCACAACTCGACCGCGCCGACTTTGGAGTGGTAGCAGGCCACGCCCAGGTCGGATTCGGTGAAGGGGCCGGTCACCATCAGCCGGATCCCGGCGTCGTCGAGCCGCACCGGGCGGGCGCAGGCGTCGTAGACGGGGTTCTCCTCACGGACGCGCAGCAGCCGCGAGCCCTCGCCGGGAGGAGTGGTCTTGATCATGGTGGCGGCGGAGGCGATCCGGGGGTTCGAACCCCGGAGGTAGTCCTTGATCAACGGCAGTCGGGCGCCCATGGCGGGCAGTGCCGCGGCCTCCTCCTCGTCGAGCCCGAGGGCCGTCCCCAGGTGCTGGTTGATATCGGCGTCCACCGCGACGACGGGTGCCCCGCCCGCGGCCAGTTGCCGGATGAAGAGGGAGGACAGCGTGGTCTTGCCGCTGCCGCCCTTCCCTACGAAAGCGATCTTCATGTTCACCTAGGGTAGTGCTGAGGTCGCCCCCTGTTGTCAAGCCAGGTGAAGAAGACCACTCCAAGGAGGGACGTACGCCGGGGGCGCGTAGCCTCCCCTCTATGAGGACGAACGCCACGCCCGCCCCCTCGACCGATCCGCTCGCGGCCCTCGGCGCACTGCCGGGCGTTCCGGAGGCCGTGGCCTCCATGCGCAAGGCGGTCGACCGGGGGTACGGACACCGGATCATGCGGCGGCGCAGTGCCGAGGTGACGTCGGAGGCCGCGCTGCGCGGGGCCCGGGGCTCGGCGGCGCTCTCCGGCGCCGACTGGGCGCTTGAGGAGGTCCGCAGGCGGACGGACTTCGGCGCGGACCCCGAGGCCAGGACGGTCGGCGCGGCGCTGCGGCTGACTGCGGAGGCGGGCCAACTGCTGTCGGTCTGGCGGCAGTCGCCGCTGCGGGTGCTGGCCCGGCTGCACCTGGTCGCGGCCGGTGGTGTGACGGACGACGGCACCGTGGGCAGGCCGCGACTGGCGGGGGAGCGGGCGGACGAGCCGCTGGTGACGGCGGTGCTGCCGGACGCCGCCGAGGTGAACGGCCGTCTGGAAGGGCTGGCCGGGCTGATCGTGGCGGGTGGATCCGCCCCGGCGCTGGTGAACGCGGCCGTGGTGCACGGCGAGCTGCTGGCGCTGCGTCCCTTCGGTTCGCACAACGGTCTGGTGGCCCGGACGGCGGAGCGGATCGTCCTGATCGGCAGCGGTCTCGACCCGAAGGCGATCTGCCCGGCGGAGGTCGGACACGCCGAGCTGGGCCGCGAGGCCTACGCGCGGGCGCTGGAGGGCTATCTGTCCGGGACCCCGGAGGGGATGGCCGCCTGGATCGTCCACTGCGGACGGGCGGTGGAGCTGGGAGTGCGCGAGTCCACGGCGGTCTGCGAGGCGCTCCAGCGCGGAGCGGCCTGACGGCGAGAGGGCCGGGCGGCCTTAGGGTCGGCCGGACGACTGTAGGGCTCGCGGGGCCCGCAGGAATCGCGGGGCCGGAAAAGGGTTGCGGCGGTACCGGTTCCGGTACCGCCGCTGGCATGTCCGCCGGGTTACCAAGCGTCCTCGATGATGCGCCCATCAGGCCGGGAACTTCTGCCCTCACCTGGTGCGGCTGGCCCGTATTCGACGGGTCGACGTCGCGTGGGTGCCCGGTTTTCATACGCGGTCCGTGGGGCCTTTTCTGCGTTCTCTTAGGTGATCCTTTCGGATGTCCTTGGTCTCGCGGGCCGTTGAATCCTTTGTACTCCAGGGTGATGGGAAGCGGAACCCCTGGCTGCACTTCTTTACTTTTACCTTCAAATAGGGAGAAAGCGGTCGGTGCTGCTGGTGTCGCCGATGCCACCGGTACTGCCGATGCCACCGGTACTGCCGGTGGTCTGGGCGATGACACGGGCGGCGGCCGTAAGGGTGCCGGCGGACAGGGCCGTGCGAGTGGCGCTCCGGCGGCGGCTGGCGTACCAGACGAGCCCGGCGGTCGCCGCGGCCGCGCCCACGGCCGCCGCCGCCACCAGCGCGGGGCGCGGTGGCATCGACAGGGCGGGCAGTCGCTGCTTCAGCCGGACCGGCCGGTTGAAGACCAGAACCGGCCAGTCCCGGGCGGTGGCCTCGCGGCGGAGCGACCGGCCGGGATTGACCGCGTACGGATGGCCGACGGACTCCAGCATCGGAAGGTCGGTGACGGAATCGCTGTAGGCGTAACACCGGGAGAGGTCGTATCCCTCGGACTCCGCCAGTTCCCGGATGGCTTCCGCCTTTGTCGGGCCGTAGGCGTAGTACTCGACTTCGCCGGTGAAGCAGCCGTCGTCGCCGACCGCCATCCGGGTGGCGACCACCCGGTCGGCGCCGAGCAGCTCTCCGATGGGCTCGACGACCTCGGCGCCGGAGGTCGAGACGATGACCACGTCGCGGCCCGCGTTGTGGTGCTCTTCGATGAGGGAGGCGGCTTCGTCGTAGATGATCGGGTCGATCAGCTCATGAAGGGTCTCGGCGACGAGCTCCTTCACCTGCTGGACGTTCCAGCCCTTGCAGAGGGCGGAGAGATACTCGCGCATCCGCTCCATCTGGTCGTGGTCGGCGCCGCCCGCGAGAAAGACGAACTGGGCATACGCGGTCCGCAGTACGGCCCGGCGGTTGATCAGACCGCCGTGGTAGAAGGACTTGCTGAAGGTCAGCGTCGAAGACTTCGCAATGACCGTCTTGTCCAGGTCAAAGAACGCGGCTGTGCGGGGCAAGGAGTGGTTTTCCACGCCCCGAGCATAGGTGGCCTCCATTCGGCGTACGCCCCGGCGTGTGGGTTTGCCTGAGAAGGCTCTCGGGTACACCATGGAAGTCACGGATCGTTCGCGACCGTGCTAACCCGGTCCGGCTCCTCCCCCCCCCCGAGTCGGCCGGAGAGGCGACCCCCGCTCTCCCCCCCGGCGGGGGTCGTCGCATGTCCGGACGGGTTTTCTCGCTACGGCAAGATCCATCGCGCCGATCCTCCCCTCTCGCCCGCCTCGGCGGTGCGCGTCTCCGACCACTCTGCATCGTCACTGTGCGTGATGGAAGAGGTGCGGAGGGGGAGTCACCGGTATGGGCGACCGAGTTATTCACAAGTGGTGAGTTGTCCACAGTTTTTGAGCAAGATCCACACGTTTTTCCGGTGTGCCGGACCGTGATTCCACCCGCGTAGTTCGCGGGTTCAGGAATCGCCGATCCCGTATCGCTGCGGGGTCGCGGCAATCAAGGGGTGAAGAGCGTGGCCGGATCTCATACACCGCATCGGCGGCCGGGCGCCGAAGGGCGCGGGGCGGGCCCTCTGATCGTCACCGAGGACGTGGAACTGCTCGACGATCTGCTGCGGCTGTGCGCCGCGGCCGGGGCCGAGCCGGAAGTCCACCACCGGGTGCCCGAGCGCGGAGGGGGCTGGGAGGACGCCCCGCTGGTGCTAGTCGGGGACGACGCGGCGGCGCGCTGCCGGGGCGCCACGCGCCGCGGCGGGGTGCTGCTCGTGCTCAGGGGCCGCGGGGACCACGCCGAATTCGTCGGTTCCGAGGTCTGGCGGCACGCGGTGGAGATCGGCGCCGACTCCGTCCTGCGGCTGCCGGAGGCGGAGGGCTGGCTGGTCGGACGGATCGCCGATGTCGTGGAGGGTGTCGGGCGGCAGGCGCTGACGGTCGGCGTCGTCGGCGGCCGGGGCGGCGCCGGGGCCTCCACCCTCGCCTGCGCGCTGGCGGTCCGCGCGGCACGGACCGGGGTGCGCGCCGTGCTGGTCGACGGCGATCCGCTCGGCGGCGGGATCGACATCCTCCTCGGCGGCGAGCGGGCCGAGGGCCTGCGATGGCCGGATTTCGTCGGCTCCAAGGGCCGGGTCGCGGGCGGCGCGCTGGAGGAGTCCCTGCCCGAACTGCACCGGCTGCGGGTCCTCAGCTGGGACCGGGGCGAGTCCGTCGCCGTACCGCCGGAGGCGATGAGGACGGTGCTCGCCGCGGCCCGGCGGCGCGGCGGTGCCGTCGTCGTCGATCTCCCGCGCCGTTTCGACGAGGGCACGGCCGAGGCACTCGCCCAGCTGGACATCGGCCTGCTGGTCGTCCCCGGTGAGCTGAGGGCCGTCGCCGCCGCCGGACGGGTGGCGGCGGCCGTCGGCCCGGCCCTGAAGGACCTGCGGATCGTCACCCGCGGGCCGTACGCCACCGGACTCGACGAGGAGTGGATCACCGCCGCGCTCGGGCTGCCCCTCGCCGGTGAGCTGCCGTGGCGGCCCGACCCGTACCCGGACCGGGACGCGTCCGTGCCACCCGGCGCCGCGGACGGGCCCCTGGCCCGGTTCTGTACGGCCTTCTGGGACCGGGCCTTCGCCGGGGACGTGGTCGTATGAGCCCGGGACTGCTGGACGCGGTGCGGCAGCGCCTCGCCGAGAGCGGAGCCGAACCCACCCCGGCGCGGGTGGCCGCCGCCCTGCGGGCCCAGGGCGCCCTGCTCGGCGACGCGGAGATCCTCGGCGGGACGGAGTCCCTGCGGTGCGAGCTGGTGGGCACCGGGCCGCTGGAGCCGCTGCTGGCCGACCCGGCCGTGACCGATGTACTGGTGTCGGCGCCCGACCGGGTCTGGATCGACCGGGGCCGCGGACTGGAACGGACGGGCGTCACCTTCTCGGACGCGGCATCCGTCCGGCGGCTGGCCCAGCGCCTCGCCGCCGTCGCGGGCCGCCGGCTGGACGACGCCCGGCCCTGGGTGGACGCCCGGCTGCCCGACGGGACGCGGATGCACGCCGTGATCCCGCCGGTCGCCGTCGGCTCGACCTGTCTGTCGCTGCGGGTGGCGCGGCCCCGGGCCTTCTCGGTGGCCGAGCTGACGGCCGCGGGCACGGTGCCGCCCGGCGGCGACCGGATCCTGGCGGCGCTGATCACGGCCCGGCTCTCGTTCCTGATCAGCGGCGGGACGGGTACGGGCAAGACCACCTTGCTGTCGACCCTGCTCGGGCTGGTCGGGGAGCGCGAACGCATCGTCCTCGCCGAGGACTCGTCGGAGCTGCGGCCCGACCACCCCCATGTGGTGCGCCTCGAATCCCGCCCCGCCAACCAGGAGGGCGCCGGTCGCGTCACCCTGCGGGACCTGGTCCGGCAGGCGCTGCGGATGCGGCCCGACCGGCTCGTCGTGGGGGAGGTACGTGGCGCCGAGGTCACCGAATTGCTCGCCGCCCTGAACACCGGTCACGAAGGGGGCTGCGGAACGGTCCACGCGAACGCCGCGGCCGATGTGCCCGCGCGTCTCGAAGCGCTCGGTACTGCGGCGGGGCTCGACCGGGCCGCTCTCCACAGCCAGTTGGCGGCCGCCTTGGATGTGGTGATCCATCTGGAACGCGGCCCCGCCGGGCACCGGCGGATCGCCGAGATCCACGTCCTGGCGCGCGACGAGGCCGGTCTGGTGACCACGGTTCCGGCCCTGCGCCGGGGCGAGGACGCCTTCGCCCGAGGACGGGGCTGGCCGCGGCTGCGGGCGCTGGTCGGGGGTGCGCTGTGAGCCTGTTCGAACCGGTGCACGCGGCGGTGCTGTGCGCGGTGGCCGCGATGCTGCTGCCGGCCGGCGGGCGGGCCCGCGGGGCACGGCGGGCCCGGCTGATGCTCGCGGGCGGCGGCGCGCTGCCGGGGCCGCCCGCGCCGTGGGATTGGCGGCCGTGGCTCTCCCGGGCGCGCGGGCGTCCCGAGTGGCTGTGCCTGCCGGTGGGGCTCGCGCTCGCCGCCCTGGGGGATTCGGCGCTGCCGCTGATCGCGGGGGCGCTGGCGGTCCCCCTGGTCCGGCGGGGCGTGCGGGCCCGGGCGCGGCGTCGGGCGAAGGCCCGGCGGGCGGAGGAGGTCATCGCCCTGTGCGGCTCCGTCGCGGCCGAGCTGAGGGCGGGGCTCCAGCCCGGTCCCGCGCTGCTCGCCGCCGGGGCCGGGCGGGCGCTGGGAGCCGCGGAACCCGCGGTGGTCGCCGCGGCCAGGTTCGGCGGGGACATGCCCCGCGCCCTGCGGGAGGCGGCCGGGGAGCCCGGGGCCCAGGGGCTGTCGGGGATGGCGGCCTGCTGGAGCGTGGCCGTCGGCAGCGGCGCGGGCCTCGCGGCCGGTCTCGACCGGCTGGAGGCCGCTCTGCGGGCCGAACACGATCAGCGCGAGGACCTGGACGCCCAACTGGCGGGCGCGCGCTCCACGGTCGCCCTGCTGGCCTTGCTGCCCGTCGTGGTCCTCGTCCTGGGGACCGCCTTGGGCGCCGAGCCGCTGCGAGTGCTGCTGCACACCCCCGCGGGACTGTTGTGCCTGCTGGTCGGCGGGGCGCTGGAAGCGGCCGGGCTGTGGTGGGCCGCGCGGATCGTGCGCCGGGGGCGGTCCCGGTGAGCGCGGCGGCGTCCCCGGCGCCACTGGTCGCCCTGCTGCTGGTCGCGGCAGGGGCCGTCGCCCCGGTCGTGCTCGCCGCCCGCCGGGAACGCCGGGGGCGGTTGCGCGCCGAGCGTCTGCTCGGCCGGGAGCGGCCCCGCACCGGCAGGCGGCTCGCGGGCCGGATCCCGCCCGGCTGCCGGGGCCCGGCACTCGGCGCCCTCGGCGCGATTGCCGGGGGATACGTCCTCGTCGGAGGGGTGGCAGGACTGCTTGCCGGAGCGGTCGCCGCCGGTGCCCTCTATTTGTGGCGGCGCCACCGGGGGCCCGGCGGTCGGGACCTCGCGGCGGTACGGCAGCTACCGCTGGCGGCGGATCTCCTCGCGGCCTGTGTCGCCGCTGGGGCCGGGCCGCGGGAGGCGGCGGAGGCCGTCGGGGAGTCCCTGGGCGGCCCGGTCGGCGGGCAACTGACCCGTACCGCGGCCGAACTGCGGCTCGGCGGCGAACCGGCCGGGGCATGGGGCGGGCTCGCCCGGATACCGGGAGCCCGGGAGCTGGCCCGCTGTCTGGAGCGGGCCGACGCCACCGGGGCGCCGGCGGCGGAGCCCGTCGCCCGGCAGGCCCACCGGCTGCGCGCCGCACGGGGCCGGGCGGCCGCGGCCCGCGCCCGCCGGGCCCAGGTCCTGGTGACGGCGCCCGTGGGCCTGTGCTTTCTGCCCGCGTTCCTCGCGATCGGGGTGGCGCCGATCGTCATCGGCCTCGCCGCCGGCCTCCTCGACCGCCCGTGATCCATGAACACCCTAGAATCCCAGGAGTTTTCCGATGGCCTGCGCAGCACTTCTCACCCGCGCCCTGTCCCGTCTCCCGTTCCGTCCCCGGTTCCGCGTTCCGGCCCGTCCTGCGGTTCTTCTCCCGACCCGTCCGGCCGCCCCGGCCCGTCCGGCCTTCTTTCAGCTCAGGGTTCCGCGGTTCGCGGCCGTGAGCGGGGACCGGGGGATGACCACGGCGGAGTACGCCGTGGGGACCGTCGCGGCCTGCGCGCTCGCGGCGGTGCTCCACCGGATCGTCACCGGCGGCAGCGTCACCCGCGGTCTGGAGTCACTGATCGCCGAGGCACTCCGTGCGCCGTTCTGAACCGGCCCCCGGCGGGCGCGACCGGGGCGCCGTGACGGCGGAGACGGCGGTCGTGATCCCGGCGCTGGTCGCCCTGGTGGCGGCCCTGCTGTGGGCCCTGATGACCGCGGTGGCCCAGATCCGGTGCGTGGACGCGGCGTACGCGGGCGCGCGGGCCGCCGCCCGCTCCGAATCCCGGGCGGAGGTCCTCGCCACGGCCCGGCGGTCGGCCCCCGAAGGCGCGCGGATCCGGGTGTACCGCTCGGGCGACTTCTGGCGCGTCCGCGTGGAGTCGCCGTCGCCGGGCCCCGGGAGGCTGACTTTCACCGTGCGCGCGGAGGCGGTGGCCCGGTCCGAGGACCCGGGGCTCGGCGGGCCGGGGGAGGTGGCCGGGCCGTGAGACGGCGGATACGACGGATATGGCGCGACGACGGCTCGGCGACGGTCTGGGCGGCGCTCACGGCGACCACGCTCTGTGCCCTGTTCGCCGTGGTGCTGACCCTGGGGCAGGTGGTGATCGCCCGTCATCGGGCCGCCGCCGCGGCCGATCTCGCGGCGCTCGCCGCGGCGGACCACGCCCTCCTGGGGGAGGCGGTGGCGTGCGACCGGGCCGCGGAGACCGCCCGGGCCCAGGGCGCGAGGCTGCTGCGGTGCGCGCTGCGGGGCGAGATCGCCGACGTCCGCACCTCGGCCCGCGCGGGCCCCCTCACCGCGACGGCCCTCGCCCGCGCGGGCCCGGCGACACCGTGACCGGGGCCGGGCAGGGGGCAGCCGAGGTCGGCAGGGGACAGTCGGGGACGGCCGGGGTCAGTCGGGGGCGGAGGAGAGGAGTTGGGTCAGGAGGCGGATAGCGGCGCGTTTGTCGAGGGGGTCGTTGCCGTTGCCGCACTTGGGGGACTGGATGCAGGACGGGCAGCCGGAATCGCACTCGCAGGACGCGATCGCCTCGCGGGTCGCCGTCAGCCAGGCGCGGGCCGTGTGGAAGGCGCGTTCCGCGAAGCCGGCCCCGCCGGGGTGGCCGTCGTAGACGAAGACCGTCGGAAGGAGGGTGTCGGGGTGGAGTGGTACGGAGACCCCGCCGATGTCCCAGCGGTCGCAGGTGGCGAAGAGCGGCAGCATGCCGATGGAGGCGTGCTCCGCCGCGTGGAGGGCGCCGCCGAGCTGCTCCGGGATGATCCGGGCGGCGTCCAGCTGGTCGTCGGTGACGGTCCACCAGACCGCCCGGGTCCGCAGGGTGCGCGGCGGCAGGTCGAGTTTGGTCTCGCCGAGCACCTCGCCCGTGATCAGTTTGCGGCGCAGGAAGGAGACGACCTGGTTGGTGACCTCGACGGAGCCGAAGCACAGCCGGCCGTCGCCCCAGGGGACCTCGGTCTCGGTGGACAGGACGGAGACGGAGGTGGTGTCGCGCGCGGTGGTGGAGTACGGCGGTAGGGCTTCCTCGACGAGGGCGACCGAGTCCTCCAGGTCGAGCCGCCGGACGAGATACGTACGGCCCTGGTGGAGGTGGACGGCGCCCTCGTGGACGGAGGTGTGCGCGGCGGACTCGTCGACGGTGCCCAGGAGACGGCCCGTGCCCTCCTCGACGATCTGCACCGGGCTGCCGCCCCCGCCCCGGATGTCGGTCAGGTCGGCGGCCCGCTCGCGCCGGGTCCAGTGCCAGCCCGACGCCCGGCGGCGCAGCAGCTTCGCCGCCTCGAGACGGGGCATCAGACCGGCCGCCGCCGGGCCGAAGAGCGGGAGATCGGCCTCGGTGAGGGGAAGCTCGGCGGCGGCGGCGCACAGATGGGGCGTGAGGACGTACGGATTGTCGGGGTCGAGGACGGTGGACTCCACGGGCTGCTCGAACAGTGCCTCGGGGTGGTGGACGAGGAAGGTGTCCAGCGGGTCGTCGCGGGCGATCAGGACCGCCAGCGCGCCCTGTCCGCCGCGCCCGGCCCGGCCCGCCTGCTGCCACAGGGACGCCCGGGTGCCGGGATACCCGGCGATGAGGACCGCGTCGAGTCCGGAGACGTCGACACCGAGTTCCAGGGCGGTGGTGGCGGCGAGGCCGAGGAGTTCGCCGGAGTGCAGGGCGCGTTCGAGCGCCCGGCGCTCCTCGGGGAGATAGCCGCCCCGGTAGGCGGCGACGCGCCGGGGCAGCGCGGGGTCGACCTCGGCCAGCCGCTCCTTGGCGATCACCGAGATCAGCTCGGCGCCCCGCCGGGAGCGGACGAAGGCGACCGTGCGGACGCCCTGCACGGTCAGATCGGTGAGCAGGTCCGCGGTCTCCGCCGTCGCGGTACGCCGTACGGGCGCGCCCTTCTCGCCGTGCAGTTCGGTCAGCGGCGGCTCCCAGAGGGCGAAGACCAGCTCGCCGCGGGGAGATCCGTCGTCGGCGACCTCGCGGACGGGCAGCCCGGTGAGCCGTCCGGCCGCGACCGCCGGGTCCGCGGCGGTCGCCGAGGCGAGGAGGAAGACCGGATCGGCGCCGTACCGGGCGCATATCCGCCGCAGCCGCCGCAGTACCTGGGCGACATGCGACCCGAAGACGCCCCGGTAGGTGTGGCACTCGTCGATCACGACATAGCGCAGGGCGCGCAGGAAGGAGGCCCAGCGGGGGTGGGACGGCAGCACGCTCCGGTGCAGCATGTCGGGGTTGGTGAGGACGTAGGTGGCGTACTGGCGCACCCACTCGCGTTCCTCGACGGGGGTGTCGCCGTCGTACACGGCGGGCCTCACCCGGTTGCCCAGCGGAGAGGTGATCTCTTTCACGGCCCGGCACTGGTCGGCGGCGAGCGCCTTCGTCGGCGCCAGGTAGAGCGCCGTCGCGCCCCGCCCGTTGGGGGCCTCGGAGCCGTCGAGGAGCGTACTGAGTACGGGGGCGAGATAGGCCAGCGACTTGCCGGACGCGGTACCGGTCGCGATCACCACCGACTCGCCGTCCAGCGCGTACTCGGCCGCCTCGGCCTGGTGGGTCCACGGATGTTCGATCCCGGCCCGCCGGATCGCGTCGATCACTTCCGGCCGGATGCGATCGGGCCAGACGGCATGGCGGCCGGGTCGCGGGGGCAAGTGCTCCGTATGAGTGATGCGTGCGACCCGGTTCGCCCCCGACGCGAGCCGGTCGAGGACCGCTCGGGGGGAGGGGCGGGTGTCCCCGCTCTCGGGTGGTCGTCTGGGACGGAGATTCTTGGCCATCGGCACCGAGTGTGTCACCGGCGTGACGGACAATGGTCCCAAGGCGTCGTGCATGGTTGCAGGTAAGTGATTGAATGCCATCGCGGCTGGCGACCGTCCCCCGGCTCCGCCGGGGAGACCTGAAATGGGGGCGGACGCTCGATAGCAAGGTGCTGGAGGATCAGTGGACCTGTCCCTGTCGACTCGCGTTGTGCCCGGTCCTAACGGCGACCGTACGGTCGTCGAGGTCGGTGGCGAGATTGATGTTTATACCGCGCCCAAGCTGCGCGAGCAGTTGGTCGAGTTGGTGAACGACGGCAGTTACCACCTGGTCGTCGACATGGAGGGCGTGGACTTCCTCGACTCCACCGGGCTGGGGGTGCTGGTGGGTGGCCTGAAGCGTGTGCGCGCACACGAGGGTTCGCTGCGCCTGGTCTGCAACCAGGAGCGCATTCTCAAGATCTTCCGGATCACCGGGCTCACCAAGGTGTTCCCCATCCACACCACGGTCGACGAGGCCGTCGCCGCTCCGGACTAGGCCGCTCCGTTCGGCCCCCGCCGTTGCGACGGTCCGGGTTCGGACCGTCCGGGAGCCCCGTGCCGCTTCGCGGCGCCGCGGGGCGCTCCGGGGCGCCCGATTGCGGGTTCGCCGCGGGGCGGGGCCCGGGTTCCGTCGTTCCGTGTCCCGGTGTGCCGGGCCGGGGCGGCTCCGGGGCGGCGCGGCGTCGTGTCCGCCGCCGGAGGTGGCGTCCTGCCACCGGGGGGCCGGAAGAGGACCGGAAAGAGAATCAGCAGAAGCAGCAGGGCCAGGAGGAACCGGGCCGTCGGCCCGGTGCCCCCGAACGCACGCCCGTACGTCCGAGGGGGAGCGCATGACCACCGTCGAACTTCGATTCAGTGCCCAGCCCGAGCATGTCAGGACCGCCCGGTTGGTGGCCGCTGCCGTGGCGCGCCGGGCGGGGGTCGACGAGGCGGTGCTCGACGAGGTCAGACTCGCCGTCGGTGAGGCGTGCAGCCGGGCCGTCGGGCGGCACCGCTCCCATGGCATCGACTCGCCCGTCAAGGTCGTTCTGACCGAGGAGGACAAGACGTTCTCCATCGAGGTCGGGGACGAGGTGCCCGCGCCGGGCGGCGACGGCGCCTCCGGTACGGCCCCGGACCGGTCCGCGGCCGCGGGTGACGAGCCCGTGGACGGCGACGACGACATGGGCCTCGCCGTGATCAGCGGGCTGGTGGACGACATGGAGGTGTCCACCACCGAGACGGGCGGGGTGATCCGGATGAGCTGGCCGACGACCCCCGTGCCGGTCATTCCGTAACCCAGGAGTCCCGCAGCCCGGGAATCCCGTCGGCCGGGAATCCCGTCTTCCAGGAGCAGCCGTGCCGGGCGTTCGTCCGGCGGCTGCGGTCTGACGGCCGCGGTCCGGCGGCTGCGGCCGCAGCTCGGGGCCGCTGTTCGGGCAGTTGCCGTTCCGCGGTCACCGTTCGGTGGTTGCCGGGCCGTGACGGCGCCCTGAGCGCCCCCGCGCCGTTCGCCGGGACGGCGCCCGCGTGGCGTGCGGCCGGGGCCGTAGAACGGGCGCTTGAGCCTGCTCCGCCCGGAGGCTCCCGCGCCGAACGGGCCTGGCCCCGTACAGCTGTCCCGTACGTCTGCTTCCATACGTCCCGCCCCATACGCCCCATCTGTACGTACCGCTCCGTTCCGAGCAACATTCCCGCCGGAACCGGGAGGCTCGACGGTTACGTTTCCCGGGGCCGCCGCGGGCCCGCGGCGGGGGAGCCGGTGCCGGGGTGCCGCGCCCGATCGCCGGTTCTGGGCGCGCCGGGCCCGATCGGCCGCCGGGTGGTGCCCGAGCGGGCGGGCCGCTCCGCCCGACCCTGTTGAGCAGGGCCTCTTTCCCTTTTCCGGGCGGTCTTCGACAGCCTGTGGGCCACCGGTCGATCATCATTCGAACACCCGGCGATCATTTCCCGGACCATTTTTCCGGTCCCGCGCCCGCCCCGGTGATCAAGCCTCAATGGCTTCGCCCCATTACTTCTTTCGGGTGTATTTCCGGAACTCGATCATTTGCCGGGGGGCTCAAAGGTCACTTTGCATTTGTCGCACTCTGTTTTGATCAGGTTCCGCTCCCTACAATCCGTCCACATCTTGAGCTCTGAACGAACGTCAAGGAGGACGAATGGCGGGGCTCTTCCCACAGAACCACCGGGAAATGATCGATCACTCCACCTCTCTCTCGGCCGCGGTGCTCACCGATGACAACCGGGTGATCGTGGTCGTTATCGCCGTGGTCGCCCTGGCCGCGCTCGTCGTGGCCCAACTGCTGGTCCGCCAGGTGCTGGCGGCGGGCGAGGGCACCGACTCGATGAAGAAGATCGCGGCCGCGGTGCAGGAAGGCGCCAACGCCTATCTCGCCCGGCAGCTCCGCACCCTCGGCATCTTCGCCGTGGTGGTGTTCTTCCTGCTGTTGCTCCTTCCGGCGGACGACTGGTCGCAACGCGCCGGGCGTTCCGTGTTCTTCCTGGTGGGTGCGCTTTTCTCGGCGGCCACCGGTTACATCGGCATGCGGCTCGCGGTACGGGCGAATGTCCGGGTCGCCGCCGCCGCGCGAGAGGCGACCCCCGGACCGGGGGAGCCGGAAAAAGATCTCACGGCCGTCTCGCACAAGGCTATGAAGATCGCCTTCCGTACGGGTGGCGTGGTCGGAATGTTCACCGTGGGCCTCGGATTGCTCGGCGCCTCCTGTGTCGTTCTCGTCTATGCCGCCGACGCCCCCAAGGTCCTGGAGGGCTTCGGTCTCGGCGCCGCGCTGATCGCGATGTTCATGCGGGTCGGCGGCGGTATCTTCACCAAGGCCGCGGACGTCGGCGCCGACCTCGTCGGCAAGGTCGAACAGGGCATCCCCGAGGACGACCCGCGCAACGCCGCCACCATCGCCGACAACGTGGGCGACAACGTCGGCGACTGCGCGGGCATGGCCGCCGACCTCTTCGAGTCGTACGCCGTGACCCTGGTCGCGGCCCTCATCCTCGGTAAGGCGGCGTTCGGTGACGCCGGGCTCGCCTTTCCGCTGATCGTTCCGGCGATCGGCGTGGTCACCGCGATGATCGGCATCTTCGCGGTCGCCCCGCGGCGCGCCGACCGCAGCGGTATGACCGCGATCAACCGGGGATTCTTCGTCTCGGCGGCGATCTCCCTCGTCCTGGTCGCCGTGGCCGTCGTGCTCTATCTGCCCTCCTCCTACGCCGATCTGGACGGTGTCACCGAGGCAGCCATCAAGGCGCACGGCGGGGACCCCAGGGTGCTGGCCCTGGTCGCCGTCACCATCGGTATCGTCCTGGCGGCCCTGATCCAGCAGCTCACCGGCTATTTCACCGAGACCACCCGCCGGCCGGTCAAGGACATCGGCAAATCGTCGCTGACCGGTCCCGCGACCGTGATCCTGGCCGGGATCTCCATCGGTCTGGAGTCCGCCGTCTACACCGCCCTGCTGATCGGCCTCGGGGTCTACGGGGCCTTCCTGCTCGGCGGCGCCTCGATCACCCTCGCGCTCTTCGCGGTGGCGCTCGCGGGCACCGGGCTGCTCACCACCGTCGGCGTGATCGTCGCCATGGACACCTTCGGCCCGGTCTCCGACAACGCGCAGGGCATCGCCGAGATGTCCGGTGACGTCCAGGGCGCGGGCGCGCAGGTGCTGACCGACCTCGACGCGGTGGGCAACACCACCAAGGCCATCACCAAGGGGATCGCCATCGCCACGGCGGTGCTGGCGGCGGCGGCGCTGTTCGGCTCGTATCGGGACGCCATCGCGACCGCGGCGCGGGACGTCGGGGAGAAACTCGGCGACGGGGCCCCGACCAACCTCGTGATGGACATCTCGCAGCCCAACAACCTGGTCGGTCTGGTGCTCGGCGCCGCGGTGGTCTTCCTCTTCTCCGGGCTCGCCATCAACGCCGTGGCGCGGTCGGCGGGCGCGGTGGTCTACGAGGTGCGGCGGCAGTTCCGCGAGCACCCCGGGATCATGGACTACACCGAGAAACCGGAGTACGGGCGGGTCGTCGACATCTGTACCAAGGACGCCCTGCGCGAGCTCGCCACGCCCGGCCTGCTCGCCGTGCTGACCCCGATCGCGGTCGGCTTCTCCCTCGGAGTCGGGGCGCTCGGCGCGTTCCTGGCGGGCGCGATCGGCACGGGCACGCTGATGGCGGTCTTCCTCGCCAACTCCGGCGGCGCGTGGGACAACGCGAAGAAACTCGTCGAGGACGGCCACCACGGCGGAAAGGGGAGTGAGGCGCACGCGGCGACCGTCATCGGCGACACCGTCGGCGACCCGTTCAAGGACACGGCGGGTCCCGCGATCAACCCGCTGCTGAAGGTGATGAACCTGGTGGCGCTGCTGATCGCGCCCGCCGTGGTCCAGTTCAGCTACGGCGACGACGCCAGTGCCGGGGTACGGGCCGTGATCGCCGTCCTGGCGATCCTGGTCATCGTCGGCGCGGTCTACATCTCCAAACGGCGGGGTATCGCCGTGGGCGACGAGGACCCCGGCCCGGCAGGGGCGGAACGGCAGGCGTCGGCGCCGGATCCCGCGGCGGTCTCCTGACCGACGCTCGGAATCGGGAAGGGACGGGGGCGGGTGAGCCTTCTCTCCACCTCACCCTTGGTGCAAATGGCTTCAATGGCTATGGAATCGGGCACGGGGCTGATGGTGGGGGCCGACGCGGCGTGTATGTTCCGGGGCGCAAGAAGCCTCGGAAGGGACCGATCCGGTGAACAAGAAGCTTGCGGCCGTACTGTCCGGCGGCGCGGTACTGGTACTGGCGCTGTCCGGGTGCAGCAGCGACGAGAAGAAGGACAACGCGGTCAACGACTGGGCGGAGAAGTACTGCGACCAGATCAAGACCCAGTTCAAGACCAAGGCGGAGGCCGACCAGCTGATCGCCGTGACCGCCGTCGACGGCAAGCCCGCCGAGCTCCAGAAGGCCGACTCCAAGGCCTTCCAGGACCTCTCGAACGTGAACAAGGCCCTGGCGGCGGCGTTCCGCACCGTGGGGCCCACGCCGGTCGAGGAGGACGTGGAGCTGGTCACCGCGGCCGCCGCCGAACGGGATGCCAGCGCCGCCTTCTTCCTCGATCTGAAGAAGCAGGTCGACGCCCTCGACGCCTCGGACCAACAGGACTTCGCGGACGGCCTCCAGGTCGTCTCGGAGGGGCTGCTGAAGGCCGAGGCCAACGAGAAGGCGTGGAACAAGCTTCGGGCGAGCGAGACCGGCCGGGCGATGGGCACGTTCCAGGGCTGCCAGCCGGTGAAGGCGGACCCGCCCGCCGCGGCGGGACCGTCGGCGTCGCCGTCGTCCTGACGGACCGCCGTCGGCTTGGTTCGGCTCGGTTCGGTTTGGTCCTGACGGGCCGCCGGGCCGCCGGTCCGGTGGGTTGACCGGTCCGGCGGGTCGGCGGGTCGGTGGGTCGTGACCGTTCCGGTGGGCTTGCGGAATCCCCGCGGCGCACCGCGCCCACCGGCGGTGGCCGCCGTTGTCGGTGCCGGCGGCGACAATGGTCGGGTGAGTACGACCGGTGCCATCCCGACCACCATCCCCTCGCCCGTCCGCGCCGCCCGGCTGCGCGCGGCACTCGTCGCCGCGGACTTCACCGCCGACGGCCTGCTCGAACGGCTCGGGGCCACCGCCTACGCCGCCCTCGCCCGCAGTGAGACCGTCCCCGCCCTGCGCGCCACCCGCGGTGACACCCCGCTCGACGCCCTCGTCCGGCTCTTCCTGCTCCAGCGGTCCGTCGCCGCCGACGCGGTCCGGGCCGTCCTCCCCCTCGACGAGTGCCTGGCGGACGGCTGGCTCGTCCGCAACGCCGACGCCGACGCCGACGCCGACGCCGACGCCGTCCGCGACGCCGACTCCGCCCGCGAGGGTGACGCCGACCTTGACGGCGACTCCGTCCGTGCCGCGGTGGACGTCCGGCCCTACGGCGGCCCCGGCGGCGAGGACTGGTTCATCGTCTCCGACCTCGGCTGCGCGGTCGGCGGCGCGGCGGGTGCGAGCGGGCACGGCGAGGGCGTCGTTCTCGGGGTCGGCGGCGCCTCCACGACCCTCGCCGGGATCACCGTACGGACCCCCGTCGCCTCCGCCCTCGATCTGGGCACCGGCTCCGGTATCCAGGCGCTGCACGCCGCCCGCCACGCCACCCGGGTCACCGCCACCGACCTCAATCCGCGGGCCCTCGCCTTCACCCGGCTCACCCTCGCCCTGTCGGACATGCCGGAGGCCGGGCTGCTGGAGGGCTCCCTCTTCGAGCCCGTTGCGGCCGGGACGTCGTACGACCTGATCGTCTCCAACCCGCCGTTCGTGATCTCGCCCGGCGCCCGGCTGACCTACCGGGACGGCGGAATGAGCGGCGACGATCTGTGCCGCACCCTCGTCCAGCAGTCGGGGGAGCGGCTGAACGACGGGGGGTACGCCCAGTTCCTGGCCAACTGGCAGCACGTCGAGGGCGAGGACTGGCAGGACCGGGTGCGCTCCTGGGTTCCGGCCGGCTGCGACGCGTGGATCGTCCAGCGCGAGGTGCAGGACGTGACGCAGTACACCGAGTTGTGGCTGCGCGACAGCGGCGACCACCGGGGGGACCCCGAGCGGTATGCCGCGCGGTACGAGGAGTGGCTGGACGAGTTCGAGGCGCGGCGCACCAAGGCCGTCGGCTTCGGCTGGATCACCCTGCGCAGGTCCGGTGCCGACCGGCCGTCGGTCGTGGTGGAGGAGTGGCCGCACCCGGTGGAGCAGCCGCTCGGCGACACCGTCGTCGCGCACTTCGCCCGCCAGGACTATCTGCGGGCGCGCGACGACGCGGCCCTGCTCGCCGAGCACTTCACCCTCGCGCCGGACGTCGTGCAGGAGCAGGTCGGGCAGCCGGGGGCGGAGGACCCCGAGCATGTGGTGCTGCGGCAGAACCGCGGTATGCGGCGGGCGACCAAGGTCGACACGGTGGGCGCGGGGTTCGCGGGCGCGTGCGACGGCACACTCGCCGCCGGGCGGATCCTGGACGCCATCGCCCAGCTCCTGGGCGAGGACCCGGTGCTGTTGCGGGACCGTACCCCGGCGGCGTTGCGGCTGCTGGTGGGGGAGGGGTTCCTGGAGCCGATGGAGGTACGGAGTCTCTAGCCCGGGTCCTTGTGTCCCGAGTCCCCGGGTCCCCGGGAGCGGGGGAGGTAGGGGCGGGCGAATCGGCCAAAATTCGATGGCCCGCACAAGTGGGTGATCCGTGGGACATCGGGTCGAACACCGTGCAGGACGGTGTGGCGGCCTTGCTCTCCGCAATCCTTCCTGCGTAGGGCCCGGCCCGGCCCAGTCGGCCTGCCGTCCTCCGGTCCGGCTCGCGTGTCGGGGCCACGCGGGTGAACCCCCGAGCCGTTCACCCGGAATTCGCGACTCCGCCGCCCGGAGCTGCCAGCCTCGGGAGTCCGATACAGGGCCCCCGATACCGGAGGCCCGATGCCGGACATGCCCGGCCGCGGGATCCCGCGGCCGGAATCCGGCAGGGGGAACCGGCGCCGGACATCCGGTGCCGGGGATGGCCCCCGGAGGGTCACGAAAGGGCGGGAAGCGGGCATGGAAAGCGGTCCGGCGATCTTCGCGGCGTTGGCATTCGGGCTGTTCGGAGCGGCATTGCTGGTGTGGACGGGGGTACGGACGGCCCACCGGTCGCCCGTCGCCGCCGGAGTGAGTCCCGCCACGGCGGCCGCGGTCACCGCCTTCGCCGGTGTGGTCTGCCTCGCCCTCGGACTGTGGTGTCTCACCCGGATCTGACCTGGGACGGACCCGGATCTGACCTGGGACCGACCCTGATCTGACCGGGTCCGACCCCGATCCCCACCCGATCCGACCGGGTCTGATCCGTATCCGGAATCCGGATCGGACATGGATCCGGCCGCGAATCCCGTTGCCCGGTCTGTTTTCGGGCCGTCCCCGGTCCGTCCCCGCGCCGACCTCGGATCCGGCCCTTGAGCCGACTCTTGAGCCGACCCGGATTCCGGATAGGGATTTCCGGATACGGATCACGCCCCCGGTTCCGCCCCCGGACCCCGGCCCGAACCGCCCGCCCCCGCTCCGGCCCCTCCCGTACCGCCCACCGCCCACCGCCCCCACCGCCCACCGCCCGACCGCCCCCCCGGCCGATCGGGGCGGGGGCCGGATCCGGCCCGTGTCCGTGCCGCCAGGGAATCTCCGTGTGAACATGTCCCCATCAGGGTTCGTGCCGGGTCCCGCCCGGGGCCCGCCGTAAGGATCCAGCCCACCGGCGTACCGGTCCGGGCGGCAGGAACCGCCGGTCTCGGGTTACCGTTCGAGTGGCCGTTGCGGGCTTTCGCCGTTTGACACGGGGGCGGGTTGTACCGTCACACTCCGCAGCGACGGCAGCAGCGCGCCGCGTCAGACCACGCCCGCGCCGCCGGCCCGGTTCCATCCCGGGGCCGCCGAACCGCACACCGTTCCACCGCTCCACCACCAGAGACGAAGACCGAACACGCCGGGGACGCGGCGGGCCCAGCACACGGTGGGCCCGGCCCGCCCGCCGAGCGCCGACCGGAGAGAAGAGCCACGTTGTCCCCGACCAGCGAGACCGCACAGGGCGGTCGCCGACTCGTGATCGTCGAGTCGCCTGCCAAGGCGAAGACGATCAAGGGCTACCTCGGCCCCGGCTATGTCGTCGAGGCGAGCGTCGGGCACATCCGCGACCTCCCCAACGGTGCGGCGGAGGTGCCCGAGAAGTACACGGGCGAGGTCCGTCGCCTCGGTGTCGACGTCGAGCACGACTTCCAGCCCGTCTACGTCGTCAACGCCGATAAGAAGGCCCAGGTCAGGAAGCTCAAGGAGCAGCTCGCCCAGAGCGACGAACTCTTCCTCGCCACCGATGAGGACCGCGAGGGCGAGGCCATCGCCTGGCACCTCCTCGAAGTGCTCAAGCCCAAGGTCCCGGTCCACCGGATGGTCTTCCACGAGATCACCAAGGACGCGATCCGCGAGGCCGTGGCCAATCCGCGCGAGCTGAACCAGCGGATGGTCGACGCCCAGGAGACCCGCCGGATCCTCGACCGGCTCTACGGCTACGAGGTCTCCCCCGTGCTGTGGAAGAAGGTCATGCCGAAGCTGTCGGCGGGCCGGGTGCAGTCCGTGGCGACCCGGCTGGTCGTCGAGCGCGAGCGGGAGCGCATCGCCTTCCGCTCCGCCGAGTACTGGGATCTGACCGGCACCTTCTCCACCGGCCGTGCCGGTGACGCGTCCGACCCCTCGTCCCTCACCGCCCGGCTCGCGGCGGTCGACGGCCGCCGGGTCGCCCAGGGCCGTGACTTCGGCTCCGACGGGCAGCTCAAGAACGCCTCCACCGGCCAGGTGCTCCACCTCGACGAGGCGAACGCGCGGGCGCTGGCCGCCGCGCTGGAGAACGCCGCGTTCGCGGTGCGCTCGGTCGAGTCGAAGCCGTACCGCCGCTCCCCGTACGCCCCCTTCCGGACCACGACCCTCCAGCAGGAGGCGTCCCGGAAGCTCGGTTTCGGTGCCAAGGCGACGATGCAGGTCGCCCAGAAGCTGTACGAGAACGGCTTCATCACCTATATGCGTACGGACTCCACGACGCTCTCCGACACCGCGGTCGCCGCGGCCCGGGCGCAGGTCACCCAGTTGTACGGGGCCGACTACCTGCCCGACCGGCCGCGGACGTACGCGGGCAAGGTGAAGAACGCGCAGGAGGCGCACGAGGCGATCCGTCCTTCGGGTGATCGTTTCCGCACTCCGGCCGAGACCGGGCTCAGCGGCGACCAGTTCCGCCTCTACGAGCTGATCTGGAAGCGGACCGTCGCCTCCCAGATGAAGGACGCGGTCGGCAACTCGGTCACCGTCCGGATCGCGGGCACGGCTTCCGACGGCCGGGACGCCGAGTTCACCGCGTCCGGCAAGACGATCACCTTCCACGGCTTCATGAAGGCGTACGTCGAGGGCGCCGACGACCCGAACGCCGAGCTGGACGACCGCGAGCGGCGGCTGCCGCAGGTCGGCGAGGGCGACGCGCTGCGCTCCGAAGAGCTGACCGTCGACGGCCACGCCACCAAGCCGCCCGCCCGCTACACCGAGGCGTCGCTGGTCAAGGAGCTGGAAGAGCGCGAGATCGGGCGGCCGTCGACGTACGCCTCGATCATCGGCACCATCCTCGACCGCGGATACGTCTTCAAGAAGGGCACGGCGCTCGTCCCGTCCTTCCTCTCCTTCGCCGTGGTCAACCTGCTGGAGAAGCACTTCGGCCGGCTCGTCGACTACGACTTCACCGCGAAGATGGAGGACGACCTCGACTGCATCGCCCGGGGCGAGGCGCAGGCGGTGCCGTGGCTGCGGCGCTTCTACTTCGGTGCGGGCGCCGACGCCAAGGGCGCCAAGGGTGCCGCGGGCGCCGTGGCCGAGGGCACGGCGGCCGACGCGGGCAATGGCGACGGCGATCACCTCGGCGGACTGAAGGCCCTGGTCACCGACCTCGGCGCGATCGACGCCCGGGAGATCTCCAGCTTCCCGGTCGGTTCGGGCATCGTGCTCCGCGTCGGCCGGTTCGGCCCGTACGTCGAACGCGGCGAGAAGGGCGAGGAGGGCCACCAGCGCGCCGATGTGCCCGAGGACATGGCGCCCGACGAGCTGACCGTGGAGTACGCGGAGGAGCTGCTGGCCAAGCCGAGCGGCGACTTCGCCCTGGGCAAGGACCCCGTCTCCGGCCACGAGATCGTCGCCAAGCAAGGCCGTTACGGCCCCTATGTCACCGAGGTCCTCCCCGAGGGCACCCCGAAGACCGGCAAGAACGCGGTGAAGCCGCGGACCGCGTCGCTCTTCAAGACCATGTCGCCCGACACGGTCACCCTGGAGGACGCCCTGCGGCTGATGTCGCTGCCGCGGGTCGTCGGTACGGACGCCGAGGGCGTGGAGATCACCGCGCAGAACGGCCGGTACGGCCCGTATCTGAAGAAGGGCACCGACTCCCGGTCGCTGGAGACCGAGGACCAGCTCTTCACGATCACGCTGGAGCAGGCGCTGGCGATCTACGCCCAGCCCAAGCAGCGGGGCCGGGCCGCGGCCAAGCCGCCGCTGAAGGAGCTGGGGACGGACCCGGTGAGCGAGCGTCCCGTCGTGGTGAAGGACGGGCGGTTCGGTCCGTACGTCACCGACGGCGAGACCAACGCGACCCTGCGGACGGACGACAGCGTCGAGACGATCACGCCGGAGCGGGGCTACGAGCTGCTGGCGGAGAAGCGGGCGAAGGGGCCCGCGAAGAAGACGGCGAAGAAGGCCGTCAAGAAGGCCCCGGCGAAGAAGACCGCCGCGAAGAAGACGGCGGTCAAGAAAACCGCGGCGAAGAAGACGACGACGGCCTCGAAGACGACGGCCGCGAAGGCGACCGCGAAGACCGCCGCGGCCAAGAAGACGGCGGCTTCGAAGGCGTCGGCGGACGAGTAGCCGCCGCCGCTGGCGGTAGCCCGCGTTGCCAGGGGGCGTGTCCTGAGGGGCGCGCCCCTTCGCGCTTCTTCGCGCCGGGGCGCTCGGGTGGACTCGGGGCACGGGGGCGCCGCCGATGCCCCGCCGGCGATCGCGGTCGTACGCCTCATTCCGCCGCCCCACCCGCCGCCCCACCCGTCACCGCGCCGGGCTCCGGCGCACGCACCCCTCGCCCCGCGCGCTTCGGCGCTCCGTGAGCGAGTCGGTACGCCCCGTATCAGCGGATTCGGTGGGCCGGTCGCACCCGGCGGTCGTATGTTCGGACGGGACTCCGGGGGCGGGTGCGGTCCGGCTAGGCTGGGCGGATGACGCGAGCCGAGCAGCCAGCCGAGCCGAGGGCGGTCGTGAGCGCCGACTCAGAGACTGCCGAGGGCTCCACCGCAGCACACCCCGCCACCGCGACCGACGAAGCACTCGCCGCGGACTCCCGGGAGCGCGCCCTGCGCGCCCTGCTGAGAGTCCCGTCGCTGCGACGGCTGTGGCACGCACAGGTCGCGGGAGGCGTCGCGGACGCCGTGGCACTCCTCGTCCTCGTCCTGTTGACCCTTCAGGCGGCCGTCTCCGACGCCACCTTCGGCGACGGATACCGGGGCGCGGCCTTCGCCGTCGCCGCCGTACTCGGTGCACGGGCCCTCAGTACGGTCCTGTTCGGGGCCGTTCTGCTCGGCCCGCTGACGAAGCTGACCACGCCCCCGGGCCCCCTCGACCGGCGCTGGACCATGATCGGCGCGGACGGGCTGCGGCTCGCGCTGCTGATCGTCGCGCCGCTGTGGATCGACTGGACGCCCGCCAACGCGACCCTGCTGCTCCTGGTGACCGTCTTCGTCACCGGCGCCGCCGAGCGCTGCTGGACCATCGCGCGGGACGGCGCGGCACCCGCCGTGCTGCCCGAACCGCCCCTCGAAGGCGCGGCCGTCCGCCCGCTGCCGGACCACCTCGACGCGCTGCGGCGCCTGTGGCTCCGTACCTCCTTCGTGGTGATCCCGGTGGCCGCCGCGGTCCTGCTGGTCGCTGTGCTCGTCGGTGAGCTGATCGGTACGGGCGTCGAGTGGTTCGAACTGCACCCGGCCGCCCTGGGCTCGTACGTCGCCGCCGGACTCTTCGCCGCTTCCGTATCGGTGCTCTGGGCCGTCACCCTGCCGGGCGGTCGCACGCCCCGGCCGCGCTCCCCGCTGGAGGGCCTGCGCAGGCCCCTCGCGGCCGGCGGCACGGACGGCGGGCGCGTCGTCGACAAGGGCAGGACCGGCGCCGTACCGCTGTTCCTCCTCGCCTGCGCGGCCGTCGCCGCCGCGATCGCGGCCGCCGTCGCGGTCTCCGTACTCCACGCCTTCGACCTCGGGGGCGGGCCCGCCGCGTACGCGCTGCTCGTCCTCGCGCTGACCGGCGGTACGGGCCTCGGCATCCGGACGGCCCACGGTGTGCTGCCCGCGCTCTCCCGCCGCCGTCTCCTCGCCATCGCCGTCGCCGTCACCGGTGTCGCGCTGCTGACGATGGGTCTGGTCCCGGACACGGCGACCGTGCTGTTCCTCGCGGTCACGGCCGGCTACGCGGCCGGAGTCGCCGCCGCCACCGGCCACACCCTGGTCGACCAGGAGACCGAGGAGCCCCGGCGGGGCCGGATGACCGACCATCTGCAGGCCGTCGCCCGGGTCGCGATCGCGCTGGGCGCGCTGGTCGCGCCGCTGGTGGCCGCGGCCATCGGGCCGCACCGGCTCGCGGGCGGCGATGTCGTCTTCGCCCACGGCGGTGCCGCGTTCACGCTGATGCTGGCGGGCGCGCTGCTGCTGCCGGTCGCCGCGGTCGTCCTCGCCAAGGGCGACGACCGGTCCGGCGTACCGCTGCGCCGTGACCTCGAAGACGCGCTGCGGCGCGGCGCCGACCCGAAGCAGGCCGTCTCGGCGACCGGCTTCTTCATCGCGGTCGAAGGCGGCGACGGGGCCGGGAAATCCACCCAGGTCGAGGCGCTCGCCGGCTGGATCCGGGCCAAGGGCCACGAGGTCGTCGTCACCCGCGAGCCGGGCGCCACACCGGTCGGCAAGCGGCTCCGCTCCATCCTGCTCGACGTCTCGTCGGCCGGGCTGACCAGCCGTGCCGAGGCGCTGCTGTACGCCGCCGACCGCGCCGAGCACATCGGTTCCGTCGTCCGGCCCGCCCTGGAACGGGGCGCGGTCGTGATCACCGACCGGTATATCGACTCCTCTGTGGCCTACCAGGGCGCCGGGCGCGATCTGGCGCCGACGGAGATCGCACGGATCTCCCGCTGGGCGACGGACGGGCTCGTTCCGCATCTGACGGTGCTGCTGGACGTGGCGCCGGAGACCGCGCGGGAGCGGTTCACCGAGGCACCGGACCGGCTGGAGTCCGAGCCGGTCGAGTTCCACCAGCGGGTCAGGGCCGGGTTCCTGACGCTGGCCGCCGCCGACCCGGGGCGGTACGTGGTCGTGGACGCCGGCCAGGAACCGGAGGCGGTGACCACCGTCGTACGACACCGGCTCGACCGGATGCTGCCCCTGTCCGAGGCCGAGATCAAGGCGCGCGAGGAGGCCCGCAGGGCCGCCGAGGAGGAAGCCCGCCGCAAGGCCGAGGAAGAGGCCGCCCGCAAGGCCGAGGAAGAGCGGCTGGAGCGCGAGCGGCAGGAACAGCTCGCCCGGCTGCGCGCCGAGGAGGAGGCGCGGCGCAAGGCCGAGGAGGAGGCCGAGCGGCAGCGCGAGGTCGAACGGCAGGCCGAGGAGGCACGGCAGCGCGCCGAGGAGGCCCGCCGGCTCGCCGAGGAGGAGCGCCGCAGGCGGGAGGCCGAGGAGAAGGCCCGCCAGGAGGAGCAGGAACGGCTCCGCAAGCTCGCCGAGGACCAGGCCCGGCTGCGCGCCGAGGCCGAGGAGCGGCGGCTGGAGAAGCAGCGCAAGGCGGAGGAGGCGCTGCTCAAGGCCGAGGCGGTCCGCCGGCAGGCGGAAGAGGCCCGGCAGGCGGTCGAGGCGGAGGCCGCGCGACTGGAGGCGGAGGCCGAGGCGGTACGCGTCGCGGCCGAGAGGGCTGAGGAGGAGGCGCGGCGACGGGCCGACGAGCGGGCTGCGGAGGAGGCCGCGGAGAAGGCGGCGGAGGAGGCCGCGCGGCGGGCCGAGACCCGGACGACGGAGCTTCCGGTTCCGCCGGTTCCGGCTGTTCCGCCCGCTGGGTCCGTGGGTTCCGCGGGTTCCGCGGGTTCCGTGGAGTCGGCGAACGAGGTGACCGTACCGACGCCGATCGTCCGGCCGAACGACGAGACGCATGAGATTCCGCAGGTCGCGCCGCCGGTGCGGGACGCGGATGAGACGGCGGTGCTTCCGCCCGTACGGGACGAGTCGCCCGCCGACCGCGTACCGCAGAGCATCTTCCGGAACGACACCGGCAACTCCTCGGATGTCGACCATGCCGATGCCGATACCGGTGCCGGGCCGAACGACCGTACGCGGGAGCTTCCGCAGTTCAACCCGGACGGGAGTCCTCGCGTCACGGACACGGACGGCGGGCGACGCCGTCCGGACTGGGCCGAGGAGACGCCGATGGACGATCTGCCGACGCTCGCCGACGAGCTCTTCGGACCGCACGGCGACGAGGGCGGCGGCGACACACGGGGCGGTGGCAAGGAAGGCGGCGGCAAGGGGGACCCGCGCCGCGGCCGATGAAAACGGCGGGTCACGGCCGATGAGGACGGCGGGTCGTGGAGCGCGGTCCCGCGTTGTCACACCCACCGGCCACAATGGGAACCACGCGGCACGGTCCCGGACCACCCCCCGGGACCGGCGCCGTCGCGTATACGGCCAGGTGTGTTCCGACGGGTCCGGAAAGGAGGGGGTGACGGCATGACGGTATGGGACGACCTCGTCGGCCAGGAACGGGTGACGGAGCAGCTCACGACTGCCGCGCGGGACGCCGACGCCCTGGTGACCGCCGTGGCGGAGGGGACGGCTCCGCCGGAGGCGTCCAAGATGACGCACGCCTGGCTGTTCACCGGCCCCCCCGGCTCTGGACTGGCTACCGCGGCCCGGTCCTTCGCCGCGGCCCTGCACTGCGTCAGCCCCGACCGCGCGCTCGGCGGCGTGCCCGGCTGCGGATTCTGCGACGGCTGCCATACGACCCTGATCGGTACGCACGCCGATGTGGAGGTCGTCCGTACGGATCTGCTCTCCATCGGGGTCAAGGGCACCCGGGAGCTGGTCCGCCGCGCCCAGCTCTCCCCGGCCGGCGGCCGCTGGCAGGTGATCATCCTGGAGGACGCCGACCGGCTCACCGAGGGCGCGGGCAATGTGCTGCTGAAGGCGGTCGAAGAGCCCGCGCCGCGTACGGTCTGGCTGCTGTGCGCGCCCTCGCAGGAGGACGTGCTGCCGACGATCCGGTCCCGCTGCCGCCATCTGACGCTGCGGACACCGCCGGTCGACGCGGTCGCCGACATCCTCGTCCGACGGGACGGCATCGAGCCCGAGAACGCGGCGGCGGCGGCCCGCGCCACCCAGGGCCATATCGACCGGGCCCGCCGCCTGGCCACCGACCAGGGCGCGCGGGCGCGCCGGGCCACCGTGCTGAAGCTCCCGCTGCGCGTCGGCGACGTCGGGGGAGCCCTGAAGGCCGCCCAGGAGCTGATCGACGCGGCCGCCGAGGACGCCAAGCAGGTCGCGGACGAGGTCGAAACCAAGGAGACGGAAGAGCTGAGGGCCGCCCTCGGCGGGGGACAGGGCAGCCGGATGCCGCGCGGTACGGCCTCGGCGATGAAGGAGCTGGAGGACCGGCAGAAGAAGCGGAGGACGCGTACGCAGCGGGACAGCCTCGATCTCGCGCTGAGCGATCTGACGGGCTTCTACCGCGATGTCCTGGCGATCCAGCTGGGCAGCGGCCTCGCCCTCGCGAACACGGACGTCGGGGACGCCCTCGACCGGATCGCCCGGGAATCCACCCCCGAGGCCACCCTGCGCCGGATCGAGTCGGTCCTGGCGTGCCGGGAGGCGCTCGGGGCGAATGTGGCGCCGCTGCTGGCGGTGGAGGCGATGACGATGTCCCTGAGAGCGGGCTGACGGGCGCCCCGCCCCGCGCCCGTGCGGCACCGGCCTCCCGACAACACCGACCTTTCCTGCCGCACGGACATCCACGTCACCTCCGCACCTCCGCACCTCCCCCGATTCACCCGTACGTGCCGTGCTCGGGCGCCGCGGAGGCCTGTTATGGGGGGTTCGTCGCCTAGGCTCCGGGAATGGACCCTCGCCGTTTGCTCCGCAGTTCCGCTCTCGCGCTGGCAGCCACGGGCCTCCTGCTCTCGGGCTGCACCGGAGGGGGTTCCGGCCCCAGCGCATCGGCCACCCCGGCGCCGGCCGGAGGATCGGAGCAGGGCGCGAGGTCGTCGCCGTCGGCGGAGCTCAAGCCGTTCTACGGCCAGAAGCTGTCCTGGCGGAAGTGCGGCACCTCGGGCTTCGAGTGCGCCACGCTCAAGGCACCCCTCGACTACGACGCCCCCGGCGGCGAGACGATCAAGCTGGCGGTGGCCCGCAAGAAGGCCACGGGCCCCGGGTCCAATCTCGGATCCCTGCACGTCAACCCGGGCGGCCCGGGCGGCTCGGGGGTCGGTTTCCTCCAGTCGTACGCGGGCGTCGGCTACCCCGCACCCGTACGCGCCCGCTACGACATGGTCGCGATGGACCCGCGGGGCGTCGCCAGGAGCGAGCCCGTGGAATGCCTCGACGGCAAGGGGATGGACGCGCACACCCAGGTCGACCAGACCCCGGACACCCCGGTGGACACGGCGGCGTTCCACAGATCGCTGAAGAACTTCGCCGCGGGCTGCGAGAAGAAGTCGGGCAAGGTCCTGCCACATGTCTCCACCGCCGACGCGGCCCGGGACATGGACGTCTTCCGCGCGGCGCTCGGCGATCCGAAGCTGACGTACGTCGGCGCCTCGTACGGCACCTTCCTGGGCGCGACCTACGCCGAACTCTTCCCCACCCGGACGGGCCGGCTGGTGCTGGACGGGGCGATGGACCCGTCGCTGTCGGCCCGGCAGCTCAACCTGGACCAGACGGAGGGCTTCGAGACCGCGTTCCAGTCCTTCGCCGCGGACTGCGTGAAGCGGAAGGACTGCCCCCTGGGCCGCTCGTCGACGGCGGACGCCGGTAAGCGCCTGAAGCAGTTCTTCACCGACCTCGACCAGCGCCCCGTCCCCACCGGCGACGACCGTGAGCTGGGCGAATCCCTCGCGACGACGGGCGTCCTGGCCGCCATGTACGACGAGGCGGCCTGGCCCCAGCTCCGGACGGCGCTCACCGACGCGATGGACGGCCGGGGCACGGGCCTGCTGACCCTCGCCGACGCCTACTACGAGCGCGAGCCGGACGGCACGTACTCGAACCTGATGTTCGCCAACGCGGCCGTGAACTGCCTCGACTCCCCGCCCGCCTTCCCCCGCGAGGCGGATATGCACGCGGCGCTCCCCGACTTCGAACGGGTCTCCCCGGTCTTCGGCCGGAACTTCGCCTGGGCGGCCCTGAACTGCTCGTACTGGCCCACCCCCGCCACCGGCACCCCCCACCGCATCACGGCCGAAGGCGCACCCCCCATCCTGGTCGTCGGCACCACCCGCGACCCCGCCACCCCGTACAAGTGGTCGCGCTCCCTCGCGTCCCAGCTCTCCTCCGGCCGCCTCCTCACCTACGACGGCGACGGCCACACCGCCTACAACCGGGGCAGCGACTGCGTGGACACCGCGATCAACACCTACCTCCTGGAGGGCACCCCCCCTCAGAACGCCAAACGCTGCCGCTGACCCCGATCCCCACCCCGTCCCCCCAGGTGGGTGCCCCGGCCTGGTCCGGGGCACCCACCGGAACCCTGTAGACTTTGGACCGCTGCTGATGCGAATGTTCTCTCGCGGAACGGTTTCGTCGTCGCGGCTTGCCGCCTTAGCTCAGTTGGCCAGAGCAACGCACTCGTAATGCGTAGGTCTCGGGTTCGAATCCCGAAGGCGGCTCTGAAGGACCCCAGGACTCACTCGCCGTGACCTGGGGTTTTTCGCTGTTTCGGGGCCGTTTTCCGGTCGATGGAGTCGGCAGTCTTCGGCACGACCGGTGCCGACCGTCATGGTGTGCGTTGTCCGCTGACGGAAGCGTTCGGCGGGTGTGCGGACCGGTTCCGTGGAGAGCCCGGGGCGGGTGAAATCTGATCCGGGCTTTCTCCGTTCGGGCCGGGTGGGTGTCAGTGGATGACCTCGAAGACGTTCTTCTGGAGGCCGTTGGCGTAGGTCTCGTGGGAGGTGAGGCGGAGCTTTTGGGTGTCCTTGTCCGTGGTGCTGAAGAGGCGCTTGCCGGCGCCGAGGAGGAGGGGGAAGATCAGGAGGTGGTAGCGGTCGATCAGGTCGGCGTCGGCGAGGGCGCGGGTGAGGGTGGCGCTGCCGTGGATGATGATCGGGCCGCCTTCCGTCTGCTTGAGGGCGGCGACCTCGTCGAGTGAGCGGAGGATCGAGGTCTCGCCCCAGTTGGGGACCAGGGCGTCCTCGGTGAGGGTGGTGGAGACGACGTACTTCGGCATCGGCTTGTAGTCGGCGAACTCCGCCATGTCCGGCCAGACCGGGCTGAACGCCTCGTAGCTGGTGCGGCCCAGCAGGATGGCGGTGGCCTCCTGCTGTTCCTCGCCTTTGAGGGCGAATGCCTCGGGGAGGAACTCGATGTCCTTGAAGGTCCAGCCGGCGTTCCGGTAGCCGGGCTCGCCGCCGGGGGCCTCCACGACGCCGTCGAGGGAGATGAACGCGGTGCTGATCAGGGTGCGCATGGGGAGGTCCTCGGGGTTCGGGGCGGGTCTGTCGGTGTGTCTTCATGATCTTTGACCGGGGGGTGCGGGGAAAGTCATCGGTCGGGACGCGGGTGGCCGGAATTGGATGGTTGTGGCCGAGGGGTGGCGGTGGGGGCGGGGGTGGGGTGGAGGGGTTTCGGCCATTGGTGGCGGTGGTGATATCGCCGGGTGGCGCCGATCACTCTCCTCAGCCGGGAGCGGGATGCGGGGCCGCTCCCGGTCTTTCACCCCCCGACCCCGCGGAACGAGGAGGCGCTTTGTTCTCCAGGAGATATCGAGGCACCACGGTGCTTGTGGCGGCGGCGCTCGTCGCCGGGGCGAGTGGGGCGGGTGTGGGCGGTACGGCCGCCTTCGCGGCCGGTGGGACCTTCGCGGCGGGTGGTGGTGGCGGGCTTCGGTGGGTCACCTTGATCACCGGGGACCGGGTGGGTCTTGACGGCCGGGACCGGGTCGTCTCCGTCGAGCGGGGGGAGGGGCGCGAGAAGATACCCGTACGGAGTTGGACCGAACGGGGGCGCGCCTACGCCGTGCCCCTCGACGCCGAGCGGCTGATCGGCCGGGGCGTACTCGACCGGCGGCTCTTCGATGTGACACGGCTCGGCAGCCCCGAGAGCCTGCGGGCCTACCGCGACGGGCTGAAGGTCGTCGTCGAGTACGAGGGGGCGTCGGCGGCCGGGGCCCGGCAGGGGGTCCGGGCCGACGCGAAGGTGGCGCGGACGCTGCCGTCGATCAACGCGGACGCCGTGACCGTGCCGAAGAAGGACGCGGGTGGGTTGTGGGCCGCCCTGACGGGGGTGAAATCCGCGACCGCCGCGAAGGGCGCGACGGCCGCGCCCGGGATCGAGCGGGTCTGGCTGGACGCGGTGTACACCCCGACCCTGGACACGAGCGTGGGGCGGATCGGCGCTCCGAAGGTGTGGCAGTCCGGGTACGACGGGACGGGCGTCACCGTCGCGGTCCTGGACAGCGGGGTCGACGACACCCATCCGGATCTGGCGGCGCGGGTGGCCGGGTCGGCGAACTTCACCACGTCCCCGGATACCAAGGACCGGCACGGGCACGGTACGCATATCGCCTCGACCGTGGCCGGGACCGGGGCCAAGTCGGGTGGCAAGTACAAGGGTGTCGCCCCCGGGGCCAAGATCCTCAACGCGAAGATCATGGACGACTACGGGACCATGGAGTCCGGGGCCATCGCCGCCGTCGACTGGGCCGTCGGCCGGGGCGCCGACATCGTCAATATGAGTTTCGGCACCGGTGACGGGCCCGAGATCAACCCGCTGGAAGCCCATATCAACCGGGTGACGAAGGAGAAGGGCGTTCTCTTCACCGTCTCCGCGGGCAACGAGGGACCGGCCCCCGGCTCCGTCGGCTCCCCGGGCAGCGCGGCGGCCGCCCTCACCGTCGGTGCCGTGGACGACGCCGACAGGATCGCCCACTTCTCCAGCGTCGGCCCGCTGCACGACGGGACCGTCAAGCCGGACATCACCGCTCCCGGTGTGGGCATCACCGCGGCGTCGGCCCCCGGCAGCATCATCGCGGGGGCGGTCGGCGAGAACCCGGCCGGCTACTTCACCATCGGCGGTACGTCCATGGCCGCCCCGCACGCGGCGGGCGCCGCCGCGCTGCTCAAGCAGCGGCACCCCGGCTGGACGGGCGAGCGGCTCAAGGCCGCGCTGACCGCCTCCGCCCAGGACGGCGGGCACTCCGTGTTCCAGCAGGGCACCGGCCGGGTCGTGGTGGACCGGGCGATCGAGCAGACCGTGGTCGCCGACGAGACCACGGTCTCCTTCGGCCGGCAGCAGTGGCCGCACACCGACGACCAGCCCGTCGCCCGGCAGATCACCTACCGCAACCTCGGCACCCAGGACGTCGTCCTGGACCTGGCCGTCAAGGGGCTCGCCCCCCGGGGCGGGCCCGCCCCCGCGGGCTTCTTCGTCCTCGGTACGAACAAGGTCACCGTTCCCGCGGGCGGTACCGCCGTCGCCCCGCTGACCGTGGACACCCGGATCGGCGGCGACGACAACGGCGTCTACAGCGCCGTCGTCACCGCGACCGGCGGCGGGCGGACCGTGCGGTCCACGGCCGCCGTGGACCGTGAGGTCGAGTCGTACGATCTGACGCTCGACTTCGTGGGCCGGGACGGCCTGCCCGGCAAGGAGTTCTACACCCATCTGCTGCGGCTCTCCGGCGCGGGCGAGACCTCCGAGACCCTCAACGGGAGCGCCACCGGCACCGAGAAGCTCCGGCTGCCGAAGGGCGACTACGCCCTCTTCTCCAATCTGTGGAACGAGTCGGGCGGTTCGGACCGGCTGGTCCATCCCAAGCTGGCGCTGACGAAGAACACGGCCCTCACCATCGACGCCCGTACCACCAAGCCCGTCGAGATGACCGTCACGGACCCGGGGGCCCGGATGACCGGCGCCGCCGCGGCCGTCTCCATCGGTATCGGTGAACGGTCCATGGAGTTCACGGACCACGCCTCCACCAGCTTCGACGGCTTCCGTACCGCGCAGCTGGGTCCTGAGCAGCCCACCGGTGTCGAGCTGAGGGACACCCTCTACGCCCAGTTCGAGCGCGACGCCTCGACCCAGTACAGCGTCGCCGCCGGAGGCGAGGTGAAGCGCCTCTTCACCGGCTACTCCAAGAAGTTCGGGGCCGCCGACTACGCCGAGGTCACCGCGGCCGTCGCCGCCTCCGTCCCGGGCAGGACGGGACTCACGACGGCGTTGGGCGGTAAGGAACGCGTCGATCTGGGATCGGAGTACCCCTTCGCCCTGCCCGGTTCCCGGACCCACTATCTGGCCACCGACGGGAAGGCCAACCTCTGGTCCCTGCGCGGGACACAGCTCAACGCCCAGGGCCGGGAGGAGCTCGGGTACACCGCGCCGGAGCAGGACTTCCGCCCCGGTACGAGCCACCGGGTCAAGCTCGGCACCGCCGTGCACTCCCCGCTGATGGCAGGGCGGAACGGTGTCTTCCGGCAGGGGAACCGGCTGGAGGCCGTCGTACCGCTGTTCTCCGACGGACGGGGCAATATCGGCCGGTCCGACTTCAGCTCGGTGAAGACCACGCTCCACCAGGGCACCGTCAAGATCGGGGAGAAGGCGGACCCGCTGATGGGCTACGAGTTCTACGGAGTCGGCCCGGACGACGCCGAGTACACCCTGGCCACATCGATCACCCGGGACCCGGCGATCTCCGCCGTGGGTACCCGTATCGACGCCTCGTGGACCTTCCGCAGCGCCAGGCCGGCCACGGACGCCGAGGCGCGCACCGCGCTGTCCACCGTACGGTTCGGTGCGCGGGTGGGCCCGGACGGCACCCTTCCGGCGGGCCGTACGGCGACCTTCCCGGTGACCGTGCAGGGGCCCGCGGCGGGTACGGGGCTGAAGTCCCTCCAGATCTCGGTCTCCTACGACGGCGGCACGACCTGGCAGCCGGCGCCCGTCGCCAAGGGCAAGGTCACCGTCGGGAACCCTGCCGCTGGGAAGTCGGTCGCACTGCGCGGTGAGGTCGCCGACACGCGGGGCGGCACGGCGAGCGTGACCGTGTACGACGCCTACTTCGGTAAGTAGCCGAAGGGCGGGGGCCGCGTCGTTCCGTGCCGTTCCGTGCCGTTCCGTTTCATCGGGTACGGGGCGGGACGGCGCGGTTCCTCCGCAGCCGTCGCGTACGGGACGGGGTCAGGCGTCGCGTACGTCGAGGAAGCGGGTCAGCAGCAGCCGGAGCAGCGGCGCCTGGGCCCGCGGGGTGAACTCGGGGTCCGTGGCGACCCGGGTGAAGAGGCCGTCGAACTGGGCGGCGACCCAGGTCGCGGCGGCCTCGGGGTCGAGGTCCTGGTCGATCCGGCCGGCCGCGGCGGACCGGGCGACGAGTCCGGCGATCGCGGTACGCAGCTCGCGGTCGTTGCGGGAGAGACGGGCGGCGACGGCCTCGTCGCGCTGGGCCTCGGACGCGGTGCTCAGGGTCAGGCTCGCGTACGCGGGGTCGGCGGCCAGGTCCACGACGGTGTCGATCAGGGTGAAGAGCGCCGCCAGCGGGTCGTCGGCGGCCGAAAGATCGGCGAGGAAGGCCGCGGTATCGGCGCCCTCCCGCTCGATGAGGGCCAGCACGATGGCGTGCTTGCTGGGGAAGTAGTGGAAGAGGTTGCCGGGGCTCATGCCCGCGCGGGCCGAGATGTCCGCCGTCCGGGTGGCGTGGAAGCCCTTCTCCGCGAAACAGGCGGCGGCGGCCTCCAGGATCCGGAGGCGCCGGGCGGCGTGCTTGACGGGGTCGACGGTGCGCATGGTCCGGTCAGCCTATCGGGCGGGGGAGGGACGGCCGGGGGTGGTGCGCTCGCGGGCCGTGTCGAGGGGCGGCTTCACAGGCTCCACTGGTCGAGCAGCGCGTCGGTGAGATCCGGGCCGCCGGGCACTCCGTCGCCGGGGCCGTGCAGGTTCTGCTCGGTCCAGATCGCCTTGCCGCGCACGGTGTAGCGGGTCCCCCAGCGGTCCGCGAGCTGTGCCACCAGGAAGAGTCCCCGGCCGCCCTCGTCGGTGATCGCGGCCCGCCGCAGATGCGGTGCCGTACTGCTGCCGTCGAAGACCTCGCAGATCAACGAGGTGCTGTGGATCATCCGTACCGCGATGGGCTGGGCGGCGTACCGGATGGCGTTGGTGATCAGCTCACTGATGATCAGCTCCGTGGTGAAGGAGATGCTCTCCAGGCCCCACGCGCGGAGCCGGGCCGCGCACTCGGCCCGTACCGGGGCGACGGCCGCGGTGTCGGACGGTACGTCCCACTCCGCGATCCGCTCGGCGTCCAGCCGGCGGGTCCTGGCCACGAGCAGCGCGATGTCGTCCCGGGGCTGGGCCCCGGGCAGCGCGTCCAGGACGGCCCGGCAGGTCTCCTCCGGGTCGAGCCCCGGCCGCCCCGACGCGGCGTCGCGGAGCAGTTCGAGCCCGGTGTCGATGTCCCGGTCGGGCCGTTCGATCAGACCGTCCGTGTACAGCACGAGCCGCGCGCCCTCCGGGAGCCGGAAGCGGGTCGTCTCGACGGGCAGCCCGCCGCCGCTGCCCAGGGGCGGCGATACGGGTACGTCGAGGACGCGGGCGGTGCCGTCGGGGTCGACCACGACGGGCGGCGGATGTCCGGCGCGGGCCATCACGCAGTCGCCGGTGACCGGGTCGTAGACGGCGTAGAGGCAGGTCGCGCCGGTCACGTCGGGGCCGTTGTCGACGGGGGTGCGTTCCTGGTCCATCCGGTCGACCAGCTCGTCGAGGTGGCCGAGGATGTCGTCCGGCGGCAGGTCGAGGGCGGAGAAGTTGTGTACGGCGGTACGCAGCCGGCCCATGGTGGCCGCCGCGTGCAGCCCGTGGCCGACGACGTCGCCGACGACGAGCGCGACCCGCGCCCCCGGCAGCGGGATGACGTCGAACCAGTCGCCGCCGACACCGGCCTGCGCGGGCAGATAGCGGTACGCGACCTCCACCGCCTCCTGGACCGGGAGGTAGCGCGGCATCAGGCTGTGCTGGAGCGTCACGGCCATTGTGTGCTCGCGGGTGTAGCGGCGGGCGTTGTCCAGGGAGGCGGCGGCCCGCGCCGCGATCTCCTCGGCGAGCGCCAGATCGTCCGCGTCGAACGGCTCGGGTCGCTGGTCGCGCCAGAAGCAGACCACGCCCAACAGGGTGCCGCGGGCCGACAGCGGGGCCGCGAGCAGGGTGTGCACCCCGTGGTCGACGAGCCGCCTGGCGCCCGTCGGGTCCTGGGACCGCCAGCCGACGGCGTCGCGCAGCGACGGCTCCAGCACGGGGCGGCCGGTCGTCATGGCCACGGCCTGCGGGGTGGCGGACGCCAGCTCGACCCGTGAGCCCTCCGGGTAGAAGGGGACGCCGTCGCGGATCCCGGCGACGACGATCCTGCGGACGTCGCGCTCCGTGCCGTGCAGTTCGTCGCCGCGCAGGACGGCGTCCGCGAGATCGACGGTGACATGGTCGGCGAACCGGCCGACGGTCGTCTCGGCCAGCTCCCGCGCCGTCAGCCGGACGTCCAGGGTGCTGCCGATCCGCATCCCGGCCTCGTAGACGACCCGCAGCCGCCGCTGGGCGGCCTCCGCCCGGCCGGAGGCCGCCAGCAGTTCCGTGGTGTCCCGTACGGTGGCGACCCGCCCGGACTGCCCGCCGTCCCGCGCGCCCTCGCCTTCGCCCTGGCCGGGGGAGCGGCCCGCGCCCCGGGTGGGCCGCTGACTGACCGCCAGGGTGCGGCCCCCCACCAGGTACACCTCGTCGGTGGCCTCCCGGCCCGATACCAGCAGGTCCGTGAGGTCCGGGGGGAGACCGAGCCCGGCCACCTCCCGCCCCTCCGCGTCCGGGGGCAGCTCCAGCAGCCGCCGTGCCTCGTCGTTGACGAGCCGCAGCCCGCCGTCGGTGCCCACGATGACGACGCCCTCGCGGACGGAGTGCAGCACCGCGTCGTGGTGTTCGTACATCCGGGTGATCTCGGCAGGCCCGAGGCCGTGGGTCTGGCGCAGCAGCCGACGGCTGAGCAGGGCGGCACCGCCGGTGGACAGGGCCACCGCGGCCGCCGTCGCGCCCAGGACGGCGGGGAGCTGCTCCCGGGCGGCGGACTGGATCCGGGCGATGGTGACGCCCGCGCCGACCGCGCCGACCACGGCGCCGTCCGGCCCCCGTACCGGTACATACGCCCTGACCTGCGGCCCGAGTGTGCCTACCCAGTCCTCGACCACGGTCTCCCCGGCGAGCAGGGGCGCGATATCGGTCGACGACGGCTGGCCGATCCGGTTCGGCAGCGGGTGGGTGAGCCGGGTGCCGCTCCGGTTCAGCACCACGACGAAGTCGACCTCGGCACCCTTGCGCGCCTCCTCCGCCCTCGGTTGCAGTACGGCGGTGGGGTCCGGCGACACGATGGCCGCGGCCGTGCCCGGGGCGTGCGCGAATCCCTCGGCGATCGCGAGGGACCGGCTCCCCGCCTCCTGGTGGCTCTCCTGCCGCGCCATGACCAGCAGCAGGACGACGGCTCCGAAGGCGAGCAGGATCACGACGACGAGCTGGAGCAGGAACATCTGCCCCACGACGCTGCGCGGCCCGAGGACGGACCGCGTCCCGCCGCCATCCGCCCCGGAGGAGCGCCCGGATCGCACCATGAGCCTTTTCTATCCGGGTATCGTCCTGGTCGCCTCTGGTGGGATCCGACGTGGGGCCCGACGTGGTGCCCGCCGTGGGACGGCCGCCGGAACCGCCGGGCGCGGGCGGCCGGGAATGTAACTCCTCTGCTACGGCCACCGGGCGCCGCGCCCGCCGGAATGTTCCGGAACACGCCCATGAGCTGCGGTCATACCCATCCGCGAATGACCCCGTTATCCCTATCGGTCTTGGACGCGACGACGGGCCCGCTGTTCTGCTCGGGGCCGGAAGCAGGGCAGAGCATCCGTACGGAAGGACGTCTCCACCATGACCGACCATCTCTCGCGCCGCGCCGCGCTCGCCGCCGTCGCCGGGCTCGCGGCCGTCCCCCTCGTGGGCTGCGGTACGGACGGGCCGTCGAAACCGGCCGACCGTACGGCACCGGCACCGGCGCCTTCGGACCGCCCGGGCCCGGCGTCGGGCCCGGGACCCGCCGGCCAGGGACGCACCGGGCCCGCCTTCGCCGCCCTGGAGAAGGAGTTCGCGGCCGTCCTGGGCGTGTACGCGCTCGACACCGGCAGCGGCCGGGCCGTCGCCCACCGGCCCGACGAACGCTTCGCGTACGCCTCCACCTGCAAGGCGTTCATCGCCGGTGCCGTACTGAAGAAGAACACCCTGCGCCAGATGGAGCGGCGGATCGTCTTCGGTCCCGAGGTGATCGAGCCGCATTCGCCGATCACCGAGCCGCGGGTGGGGAAGGGGATGAGCCTGCGCGAACTGTGCGACGCGACCGTCCGCTACAGCGACAACGCGGCGGCGAACATCCTCTTCGACGAGCTGGGCGGGCCCCGGGGCCTCCAGGCCGCGCTCCGCGCCATCGGCGACGAGGTGACCCGGTGCGACCGCTACGAGGTCGAGCTGAGCGACGCCGTGCCCGGCGATCCCCGGGACACCAGTACGGCCCGCGCCCTCGCCGTCGATCTGCGGGAGTACGCCCTCGGGAACGTCCTCCCGGCCGACCGGCGCGCCGTGCTCGTCGACTGGCTGAAGCGGAACACCACCGGCGACGCCCTGATCAGGGCCGGGGCGCCCGACGGCTGGACCGTCGGCGACAAGACGGGGTCCGGCGGCTACGGCACCCGTAACGACATCGCCGTCGTCTGGCGGCCGAAGGGCGCGCCGATCGTGCTCGCCGTGCTGTCCAAGAAGGACGTCAAGGACGCGAAGCGGGACGACGCCCTGATCGCGCGGGCCACCGAGGTCGCGCTCGGCGCCTTCGTCTGACGGTGGTGGTCACCGGGCCCGGATCGACCGCGGGCGCCTGACACCTGAGTGGGTGTCACCCATAGAGCCATCAGAGGTACTTAAATAGCGTTTATACGATGAAGTGATCATGTGTGGGGGAGGGTGCAGTCCGTGAACCAAGGATCGGTGATCACGGAGGGCACCACTCATGAGACGCATTCCAGGGCGAAGGACCGTAACGGGCGGTCGGCGCGGACGGGGTCTGACCGCGGTCTGCTGTGCGCTGGGAGTGGGGTTCTTCGCACTGGCCTCGCCCGCGGTCGCCGACGCCGCCGTCGCCGACGCGGCGGATGCGGCTGAGACCTCCGGCACCTCCGGAACCGCCGGAACCGCCGGAGCGGCGGACCGTGCGACTCCGGGTGCCGCTTCGGGTGCTCCTTCGAGCGGTGACGGTACGGAGCCGGGCGCCTCGGACCGCGACCGTACGGGCTCCCGGGCCGCGGGATCCGACGGGGCGTCACCCGCCCCGTCCCGTAAGACCCGTGAGAAGAAGCGTCCCCGTGCCGCGGGCCGCGCCGATCTCGCGGTCCGCTGGGAACCCGCCGCGGTGGAGGGATCCGGGGCCCGGGCCGATGTCCGGGACGGGGCATCCGCCTCCGGGCCCGGGGGTTCCGCCGCGGCCGGGGCGGCGGGCGCCCGGTCCGAGCCCACCGACCAGGGTGCCGATCCCGAGGCGGCGACCGAGTACTCGTACACGTACCGCGTCTCCGTCGTGAACCACGGTCCCTCCCAGGCGGTGGACGTCGTCGTCACCGACCGGCTGCCCGACTCCCTCGTCTTCGTCTCGTCGTCCGACGGCTGTACCGCCGTCGGCCAGGACATCACCTGCGGCCCGCTGGACACCCTCGACGTCGGCGAGACCCATACCTGGCTTCTCACGGTCCGCCCCGCCGACGACTACACCGGCGACGGCTCCGACATCACCAACGTCGCCGTCGTCACCTCCGACACCGAGGACCCCGACGAGGGGAACAACACCGCCACCCATACCGGTGTGCCCGTTCCCCCCGCCACCGGACAGGCCGATCTCGCCCTGACCAAGACGTCGGTCCTGCCGCCTGGCCGTACCGACGCCGTCGCGCCCGGCGACCAGTTCACCTACCGGATCACCGTCCGCAACAACGGGCCCGCCACGGCCGTGGGCGTCCGGGTCACCGATCCGCTCCCCGCCGTCCTGGCCTTCGTCTCGTCCCCGGACGGCTGCGAGATCTCGCGGGAGGACGACCGTACGATCCTCTGCCCGGTACTCGATCGGCTCCCGGCCGGGGAGTCCGTGACCTACGAACTCCTCGTCCGGGTACGGGACGAAGCAACCTCCCGAGGCGGAGGCGGAGGCGGAGGCGGGGGTGGCGGCGGGGGTGACGATCACGCGAACCACCGCCGCTGCGAGATCGAGAACACCGCCTATGTCACGGCCCTCACCCGCGACCCGGTGGCGGCCAACAACAGCAACCGGCCCGGTACCACGGGACCCGACGGCGGTCCCCTCTATCTCGAACACCCCGACGACGGGGCCGGACCGCATCCGCCCCGGGAACCCGGCCGGCCGGACGAACCGCATAAAACCCATAAGCCGCACCAGCTCGCCCACACCGGAGGGGACGTCCCCGGCTGGCTCCCCTGGTCCGCCGGGCTGACCCTGGCCACCGGCGGCGCCCTCGTCCTGCTCTCCCGCCGCCAACTGCGGCCCCCCGGCCTCCCCGGCACCCCGGAGGAGGGCACCCGGCCGTGAACACGCCCATGAACACGCCCATGAACACCTCCATGAACACCCTCATGAGCACCGTCGCAAGCACCCGCGCGAGACCCCCCGTACGCCGGATCGTCTCGGTGCTCGCCCTGGCCCTGGCCGCCACGCTCGCCCTGCTGCTCGCCCCGCCGCAGACCCACGCGGCGGCCCCGCGCGCCCTCACCTTCCCCGTCCACGAACCCTTCGACGGCCCGGCCGGCAACCTCGGCAGCCTCACCGGCAACGCCAGCTATCAGAGCGGCGGCTGGCTCCAGCTGACCAGCGCCGCCACCAACCAGGCCGGCGGCTGGGAGATGAACGACTCCTTCCCCACCAGCCTCGGGATCGTCGCCGAGTTCACCTACGCCACCTACGGCGGCGCCACCTTCGACGGCAAACGCGGTGACGGCCTCACCTTCTTCCTCGCCAACGGCAGCGCCGCCAACGGCACCGGCGCCCCCGGCGGCAGCCTCGGCTACGCCTGCGGCGGCGGCCCACCGTGCAACCGCGCGGGCGTCCCCGGCGCGTTCCTCGGCATCGGGCTCGACGAGTTCGGCAACTTCTCCTCCAACGGCGTCGGCAACGGCGGCCCCGGCGGCCAGGCCAACCGGATCGTGCTGCGCGGCGGCGGCAACGGGAACACCGGCTACCGCTTCGGCACCTCGGCCGCCGGGCCCGGCGGCACGGTCGAGACCCGGGGCCGCGGCGACTACCGGACCGTACGGGTCACCGTCACCCCCTCCGGCGGCCGGCTGCTGGTCTCCATCTGGTCCGACACCGGCCCGGGCACCGCCCTCACCCAGGTCGTCACCGACTACGACGTGACCACGATCGCCAACCAGCCCGCCCTCCCCGCCACGCTCAAGGTCGGTTTCTCCGGCGGCACCGGACTGGCCACCAACATCCACGAGATCGGCGATCTGAAGATCAACGTCCCGGCCGATCTGTCCGTCACCAAGACCGGCAGCCCGGCCACCGTCCGCGCGGGCGACCCCGTCACCTACACGGTCAACGTCGCCAACAGCGGCGCCAACGACGTCATGGGCGCCGTCCTGCGCGACGCCGTCCCCGGTCTCACCAATGTGACCTGGACCTGTACGGCGACCACCGGCAGCAGCTGTGTCCAGCCGTCCGGCAGCGGCAACAGCATCACCGCCACCTCGAACCTGCTGCGCAACGGCTCGGCGACGTACACCATCAGAGGTACGGCACCGGGCACGGCGGGCCCCCTCACCAATACCGCGACCGTCTTCCCACCCGCCGACCGGACCGATACCAACGCCGCCAACGACAGCGCCTCCACGACCACCAATGTGACGGCGCTGGCGGATGTGTCGGTGACGAAGGAAGGCGTCGGCTCCGGGCCCGTCACCCCGGGCCAGACCTTCGACTACCGGATCACGGCGAGCAACGCGGGCCCCTCCGCCACCACCAATGTGGTGATCACCGACACCCTGCCCGCCGGGCTGACGTTCGTCTCGTCGCCCGACGGCTGTACGGCGAGCGGCCAGACCGTCACCTGTCCCGCCGCGTCGGCCATGCCCGTGGGCGGCTCCCAGTCGTGGACCTTCCGGGTCAGACTCTCCGACGCCTATACGGGCAATGGCAGCGACCTCGGCAACAGGGCGACCGTACGGCACGACGTCGCCGACCCGAACCAGGCCAACAACACCACTGGCGCGGTGACACCGCCCGGCGGGGTGACCGAGCCGCGCGCCGATCTGCGGACCGTCAAACAGACTGTCACCACCACCCCCGTCTCACCCGGCCAGACCTTCGACTACCGGGTGACCGTCACCAACGCGGGCCCCTCGATCGCCCAGGGGGTACGGATCAGGGACCCGCTGCCCGCCCAGCTCGCGTTCGTGTCGTCGCCCGACGCCTGCACCGCGAGCGGGCAGAACGTGAGCTGCTCGTCGACGGCGAGGCTCGCGGTCGGCGCCTCGGTGAGCTGGACGTTCCGGGTCCGGATCGATCCGGGGTACGCGGCCGACGGCACCGCCCTGCGCAACACCGCGACGGCGACGTCGACCACCCAGGACCCCGACACCACCAACAACAGCGGCAGCGCGGGCGTGCCGGGCGGGCGGGTCACCCCGCCCACGGCCGATGTGACGCTCGTCAAACGCGCCGACTGAGCGGGGCCGGCGGCCCCACCTCATGGACCCGGCCGGTCCGGTGACCCGGCGATCCCGGACCACCGGACCGGCCGTACCCGAACCCTGTCCGACCCCGACGACACCACTCGACTCCGACGAAGCCCGACCCGACGAAGCCCGTCCCCGACGAAGCCCGACCCGACGAAGCCCGACCCCGACCGAACGGACCCGAAACGAGATGAGACCGAGCAGCAGACGAGGGCGGCGGCGCCCGGGACCCGTGGTGCGGGCCGTGCTCGCCGCCGTCCTGGCCGGTGCGGCCCTGCCCCTGGGGGCCGGTACCGCCACCGCCCTGAATCTGGCCGCGCCCGCCCGGGTCGTGACCGAACTGGGCACCCTCGCCCCCGCGGCGCTCGCCGCCGCGACCCCGCCCGGCGGGCTGGTGACGTACACCCTGACCGCGCGGAACAACGGCCCCTCGGTGGCGCGTGACGTGGTGGCCACGGACACCCTGCCCCAAGGTCTTGAGTTCGTGTCGTCGGCTGACGGCTGTACGGCCGCCGGGATGACCGTCACCTGCGGCCCGGAGCCGGAGCTGACCGTCGGCGAGACCAAGACCTGGACGTTCGTCGTCCGGATCGACCCCTCCTATCAGGGCGACGGTTCGGACCTCGGGAACACGGCCACCGCCACATCGGAGGCCGTGGACCCCGACCCGGACAACAACAAGACCGACCCGGTCTCCCCGACCGGGCCCTTCGATCCCGTCTCCGACCTCAACACCCTGAAGACGGCGATCGGGACCGGCCCGATCGCGCCGGGTGAGGAGTTCCAGTACCGGATCGCGGTGGAGAACACCGGCCCCTCGGACGCCCGGAACGTGACCGCGACCGACAATCTGCCCGCCGGGCTGACGTTCGTCTCATCCGGCGACCCGTGTACGGCGTCCGGGCAGCGCGTCACCTGCGGCCCGCGCGGCGTACTCCCGCCCGGCGACACCGTGACCTGGACGTTCCGGGTCAAGCTGAGCGACGCCTACACCGGCGACGGCACCGATCTGCGGAACACCGCGACCGCGACGTCCGACTCCGAGGACCCGAACCCGGAGGACAACACGTCGCCGCCGGTCCTGCCGCCCGGCGGGGTCAGCCGGCCGCAGGCCGACATCTGGGTCGTCAAGCGCCCGACGACCGACACGGTCATCGCGCCGGGACAGACCTTCGAGTACGCGGTCACCGTCACCAACGACGGCCCGTCGCGCGCGGTGAACATCACCGGGACCGACACCCTCCCCGGCCCGCTGGCCTTTGTCTCGTCGCCCGACGGCTGCACCGCCACCGGGCAGAACGTGAGCTGCGGACCGCAGGCGGCACTCGCCCCCGGCGCGTCGAAGACCTGGCGGTTCACGGTCCGGCTCGACCAGAACTACCGAGGTGACGGCTCCGACATCCGGAACGTCGCCGTGGTGGACTCCGACACCGACGACCCGGTGCCCGCGAACAACACCAGCCCGGCCGCCGGACTCCCCGGCAGCGCCGTGAACCAGCCGTACGCGGACCTGTCGGTCACCAAGGAGGCCGTGGGCACCGTCTCGCCCATCCCGGGTCAGCAGTTCGACTACCGGATCACGGTGACCAACAACGGCCCGTCGGCGGACGCGTTCAACGTCCGGCTCTCCGACGACCTGCCCGCGGGGCTGACGTACGTCTCCTCGTCCCCCGCCGGGTGCACCGTCTCCGGCCAGGCGGTCAACTGCCGCCGGACGACCCCGCTGCGGGTCGGCGATTCGGTCGAGTACGTCCTGACGGTCCGGATCGACCCGGCGTACAAGGGCGACGGCAGCGACCTGCTGAACACCGCCCGGGTCACCGCCGACAACATCGACCCGGCGAGCGAGAACGACACCGACACGGCCACCGTGCCCGGTGGTACGGTCGCGCTCCCCTCGGCCGATCTGGGGATCGTCAAGCGTCCTGTCACCTCGACGCCGGTCGCGCCCGGCGAGACCTTCGAGTACCGGGTGACGGTCACCAACAACGGTCCCTCGCAGGCGGAGGACGTCGAAGTCGACGACGTCCTGCCGACCGCCCTGACCTATGTCTCCTCCGACGACGAGTGCGTGTCGGGCGATTCCGTGGTCTGCGGCCAGCTGCCGACGCTCGCCCCCGGCGCCTCCGTGACCTGGGTCTTCCGGGTCAAGCTGGCACCGGACTACACGGGCGACGGCTCGGACATCCGGAACACGGCCACCGTCCACTCGGTGACCCGCGACCCGGTGAGCGGCAACAACAGCAGTACGACGGGCACGCCGGGCGGCACGGTGGACAAGCCGACGGCGGACCTCCAGATCACGAAGAAGACCCCATGAGGTGAAGGCAGTCCGTGAACTGAAGAGGTAATAAGCGGTAGTGAGCGGTCGGGGCCCGTATCGCCGGACGGCGGTACGGGCCCCGGTCGTGTCCCCGGTCGTGTCCCCGGTCGGGTACGTCCCCGGGGGCGACTACTCCCGGGGACGTATCGGACGGTCCCTCGCCCGCAGATCCTCCAGCAGCCGGGCCTGCCCGGCGAGCACCCCGGTGAGGATGGTGCGGGCCACCCGGAGGAGTTCGGCGACCTCGGGGCTGGCCAGGGCGTAGATGACGGTCGACCCCTCGCGGCGGGTGACCACCAGCCGGGCCCGGCGGAGCACGGCGAGCTGTTGGGAGAGGCTGGCGGCCTCGACGCCGATCTCGGGGAGCAGTTCGGAGACCGCGTGCTCCCGCTCGCTGAGCAGTTCCAGGACGCGGATCCGGACCGGGTGTCCCAGGGTTTTGAAGAACTCGGCCTTCAGCTGGTACAGCGGCGCGCTCATCGAACCGGCCCCGCCGGATATACGCGCACGTCGGATCCTGTCCCCTGAGAACTCTTCGCCATGGGCTCATCATCGGGCATGGCCCCCGGTCCGCGGGCGGGGTGGCGGATCACCGCCGCGCCGTACTTCTCGTACCTCCGGTGCTTCCCGGCGGTCAGAGCGGCAGGCTGATCCAGACCGTCTTGCCGCTGTCCTCCGGATCGGCCAGGACGGACGCCGTACCGCCGAGTTCCAGCGTCAGCTCCAGCACGGTCGCCAGACCGCCGCCGGGCCCGGTCCGCCGCGCGGAGAGCACGGGCCGCTCCGGATGCCGGTCGTGGACCCCGACGGCGAGGGTCTCCGGGCCCGCGCCGAGGACGACGGTGACCGTGGGGGAGAGCGCCGCGGCGTGCCGGACGCTGTTGGCGACGAGTTCGGTGAGGATCAGCAGCGCCGGGTCCGCGACCGGATGGCGGGGCCCGATCCCCCACTCCGCCAAGGCCTGTTCGGCGTTCTCCCGGGCGACGCGGACGGAGGAACCGGCCGCGGGAAGGGTGAGGACGAGCCGTCGGGGCAGGGCGCGGAGCGCGTCGAGACCGGGGAGCGACACGGTGCCCGGAACCCCCTCGCACATCATCCGGCCCTGGTCAGGGGCGTACGGCGGACGGCGACCGCACCCGCGGCTGACTGCGGGCCCGGCCGATCCGACGCCCCAGCATCCTGTGGATTGCACGATTTTGCAATTCTCCAGTCCATTGGTATCGGAAACGGGTCTAGGCTGGGGAACGAGGGCCCGCGAAGGCCCGGGACCGGGTGCGTACGGGCCCTGTGATCAGCACAGGAGGCATCGTCATGACCACCCCCACGGTCAACCGGGGTGAGGTCGAGGCCGAGATCAAGGAGACCCTGGGACTCGTCCCGCACTTCTTCACCCGTATCCCCACCGAACTCCTCGGTCCCGAGTGGGAGATCTTCAAGCGGCTCGAACTCGGTGAGACGCTCATCCCGAACAAGTACAAGGAACTGATCGGCGTGGGGATCCACGCCGAGACCAAGTGCCGCTACTGCGTCCTCTTCCACACCGAGGCCGCCAAGCTCTTCGGCGCCACGGACGAGGAGATCCAGGAAGCCGTCCACTACGCGAAGGCGTCCCTGGGCTGGAGCGCGTACATCAACGGAATGCAGGAGGACTACGACCAGTTCGCGGCCGAACTCGCGGAGGTCGCCTCCTACGTCCGGTCCCGGGCGGACACGTCCTGACGGGGCACTTCATGGAACTGGAACGACTCCGCCCCACCGTCCTGCGCGCCACGTTCCACACCTATGAACTGGCCACCCTCACCACCGCCGCCCGCTATGTCGCGGAGACCGCGCCCCCGGAGATCCCGGCCGAGGCACTGGCCCGGCTGCGCGATCTGCTGACCGAGTACGACACCAAGGTCCGCGACCTGGGCCCGCCCGCTCAGCCCTGAGGTCCTTCCTTCGGATCGTGTCCTCGACGAGCCGGGTCGAGACCAGTTGGTAGGCAGCGGGGAAGAACAGGCAGTCGACGGAGCCCGTCAGATCCTCGACGGTGGCGACGGCCCAGGCGTTGCCCTGTTTGGTCGTCTTCCGCTGGAGGCCGGAGACGATACCGCCGACGGTGACGACCGCGCCGTCCGGGTAGTCGCCGCCGGTGAGCCGGTTGACCGGCGTGTCGGTGACGGCGGACAGGGCGTGCTCGACGCCGAAGAGGGGGTGGTCGGAGACGTAGAGGCCGAGCATCTCCCGTTCCTGGGCGAGGAGATGGGACTTCTCCCACTCGTCGGAGGGGAACACGACATCAAGTCCGGGTCCGGGTCCTGGCCCGTCCTCTTCGCGGCCGGTGCCGTCACGGCCGTCGTGGCCGTCGCCGCCGTCGCCGCCGAAGAGGTCGAACTGACCCTCCGCCTCCTTCCGCTTCACCGCCAGCACACTGTCGATCATGGGCTCGTGATGGGCGAGCAGCCCCTTGCGGGTATGCCCGAGCGCGTCGAACGCCCCCGCCTTGATCAGCGATTCCGTGGCGCGTTTGGCGCAGGCCGCGGCCTCGACCTTGTGGAGGTAGTCGGGGAAGGAGCCGTACGCGCCCCTCGCCGTACGGCTCCGGATGATCGCCTCGACGACATTGGCGCCGACGTTGCGGACAGCGGAGAGCCGGAAGAGGATCACATCGTCGCCCCGGGCGGCGAAGTCCGCGCGGGACGCGTTCACATCGGGGGTGCCGTTGGAGACCGTGACCCTGGAGTGTGCGGAGTCAGCGGCGCGGGCGCTCTCCGCCGGGGAGATCGACGCCGCGTTTGGCTACCCCCGGCGCCCGGTGGCCCGTACCGACCCCCGGCTGGCCGCCGCCCCGGCCCGGCTGGAGGCGTTCGACGCGATGGTCGGCGCCGGCCACCCCCTGGCGGCGGCGGCCCGTACCGTCTCCCTCACCGATCTGGCCCCGTACACGATCTGGATGCCGGGCCTCGTCGACGGGCGCGAATGGTCCGGCTTCTACCGCGATCTGACGACCGAGCTCGGCCTCACGGTCGACGGCGGCGCCCCCGACTTCGGCTGGTCGACGCTGCTGGACACGGTCGCGGACTCCGACGCCCTCGTCACCTTCGTCGGCCGCGGCAGCCGTGTGCCGCGCGAGTCCTTGGTGTCCCGGGAGTCCCGCGCGCCGCTGCGCCGCCTCCGGGCCGGACCCCGGCCGATGACGACGGGCCCGGTGGTACGGGTCACGCGCTTTCGGCGGCCTCCACATTGGCCACCATCCTGCGCAGCACCTTGAGCGCGGCCACGTACTCCTCGTCGTCGACGCCCTGGTGGACCACCGCGCGTACCTCGGTCACCAGCGCGCGCAGCCGCGCCCTGGCGGCCTGTCCGGTGTCGGTGAGGGACAGCCGGCCGTCGTCGGTCCGGAGCCAGGCACGATGGAGCAGTTGGTCGACGGCTCTGGCGATGTCGTACGGCCCGTCGGCGAGATGCGTGAGCTGCGCGACGACCTCCTCGGGGGTCGGTGGCTCGGGGAGGCTGTTGACCACGTTGAGCACCCAGTACTGCGGTTGGGCGACATCCGTTCTGGCCATGGTGTCCCGCAGATAGCGGGTGACGGTCGCGTGGGCCAGGCCGGCCCAGTAGCCGATCGGCTGGCCGGCCAGCATGTCGTCGGTGGCGGCGGGGTTCGCCGGAGCCTGGTCGGTCGTCGTGGGTCCGCTCGGTGCTTCCATGTTTCGGACGTTATCCGCGCCATGCGGCGGTTATCCGTATCACGCGAACGGGGAGGGCGGCCGTGAGGCCGCCCTCCCCGGGGCGAGTGGTGGTGGACGAGAGCCTCAGACCAGCTCGGGCTCGGTCTCGTTCCCCGGCTTCCGCTCCGACTCGGGCTTCCGCGCCGTCTCCGTCTCCGTCTCCGGCTCCGACTCGGTCCGCGGGCCCGGTACGGACGTCGCGGCCGCCTCCCGGTCCCAGCGCCTGGTGGTCCGGACATAGGCGTAGATCACCGACGCCATCGCGAGCAGGAGCAGCGGCCCGAACAGCCACGGGTGGTCGCCCATCGGCACCGACAGGAAGCGGTACGACACGAGGAGCGCGGCGAACACTCCGGTGCCGTACGCGACGAACTGGATCACCGAGCGGTTCCAGCCGCGGTCGATGGCGCGCATACCCGCCTCGATCGTGAGCGTGAAGACCACACCGGCGATCAGGTCGAGGCCGTAGTGGTAGCCGAAGCCCAGGGTCGCGGCGAGCGTCGCGACCAGCCAGATCGTGCCCGCGTAGCGCAGCAGACGCGGGCTGCGCCGGGTGTGGATGAAGATCGCGGTGGCCCAGGCCGTATGCAGGCTCGGCATGCAGTTGCGCGGCGTGATCTCGTCGAACGGGATGGGCGCCGGGGTACCGATCGACGGCAGGGTCTCGGGCCATACGTTGGCCGCGGCGAAGGCCCCGCCCTCGACGCCGTACGCGTAGATCGGCCCCACCACCGGGAAGATCATGTAGATGCCCGGCCCCAGCAGGCCGATCACCAGGAAGGTGCGCACCAGGTGGTGGCCGGGGAAGCGGCCGTCCCGGGCGACGTTCCGGAGCTGGTAGAGCGCGGCGCAGACGGCGGCGACCGCGAGCTGGACGTAGACCCAGTCCAGGACGTTGTGCCCGACCGACCCGGTGGCCTCGACCATCCGGCCCACGACCCACGACGGGCTGCCCAGCGCCTGATCGGCGACCACGAGATACGGGTCGAGCACCTCGGGCTTCGTCTTCGACGTGATCAGCAGCCACGCGTCACCGGTCTTCCGCCCGGTCACCAGCAGCAGCCCCAGCCCGACCCCCTTGAGCATCAGGGTCCGCTCGGCCCCGGTGCGGCGCGCGATCGCGAAGACGGCGACGCCGATGATGACCCAGAGGGCGCCGTTGCCGTACCCCTGGTCGGCGCCGATCGGCCACCGGACGAGAGCGAAGACGACATCGATGCCGACAGCCGCGCCGAACGCGATGAACCGCTGCCGCCAGCTGAGGACGACCATCATCAGCGCCATGCTGGCGTAGAGCAGGGGCCCCGACACGGGCCGGAAGATCGCCTCGCGCCACTGAGTGGTGATGGGCCCCGGTGCGCCGTGATGACGCGCGGCGATCTCCAGCGCGATCACGAATCCGAGAGCGATGGTGCCCGCCGCGGCCCACAGGAGTATCTGTGGTCGGCGCCATCCCGCGGGCGTCGTTCCGTTATGTATTCGTATCAATTTTCCGGCCGATGTGTTCGAAGTTGGTGGAATACGTCGCCCTTCGTGCGAGATGGCACGCTTTCCGGTGAAGGACGGATGCTCAGGCGATCGTTGTTAGGCCGATCATGTTATCGAAACGATGGATGGGGGTTTGGATGGTTACGGACGGTGCGCGCCGGTTGGGATTACTGGGTGATCACCGGCTTCGCCGAATCGAACGCATCGGCCCAGTATCGGCCCCGCCGTCGGCCTTCGGCAGTCGCGTAACCGCCTTCGCCCGGCAGACGGGGCAGGCCCGGGACCGGGCACGCCACCGCTTCTGCTTCGCGATGAAGAAGTGCCGGTAGACCTCGACGTCTCTCCGGGGGAGGCCGCAGAGGGTGACGTCGCCCGCCAGGGCATGTTCACGAGCCGGGTCGCGCGTCTCGCGGCACGCGGTGAATTCGGTCGGGACGAATCCGAAAGCGATTCCGATCGACCGTATGCGACGGTTCGGCGGCGGTGACATGTCCATCACCTTCGCATGGCTCCGTGCCGCCCGGCCCGCGGCCGTGTTCAGCAGTCGGCGGTGCCGGGCGGTACGACCCATTCGGCGGGCTGACCGGTGATGGAGGCGATCATGTCGAAATCACTGTCGTAGTGGAGGACGGTCCGGCGGTCGCGCTCGGCCGTCGCCGCGATCAGCAGGTCCGGGAGGGAGAGAGCCCGGTGGAAGCCGGCGTTCAGCGCATGACGCTGGACTTCGAGCGCGCGGGTGAAGGCTTCGTCATCGGTACGGAGGTAGTCGAAGGCGTGGAGCCAGGTGCTGATCCGGGTGGCCTCGGCGCCGTCCCGCGCGGAGTGGATCATCTCGTACTCGGTCGGTTGGCACACCGCGAGGAGATACCGCTCGTGCAGTGGCTTCAGCACTTCCTTGACGCCCGGTTTCGTCCAGCGGGCCAAGGCGGACTTGTCGACCAGATAGCGGTCCCGCATCAGGCGGCGCGACCTTTGTCGCGCTTGAGGGAGCCATCGGGGTGCCGGGGGCCGGTGCTCTCGACGATCTCGCTGAAGTCGAGTTCGCCGGAGTCCATGGCGTCGAAGAACTCCTGCCGCAGATGACGCTTGACGGCGTCCTCCATGGCCAGGCGTACGGCCTTGGCCTTGGTCTTGGTCCCGAAGATGCGCATGGCTTCGGTGACCATGTCGTCGTCGAGATCGATAACGGTTCTGGTCATGTGAACGATCCTTCCCCAAGGCACCCTATCCGGAAACGATATCAATCATTCATCGATTTCGATACCGTTTTATGTGATGGGGGCTGCGTTATAGCGGCCGAGTATCTGGCGCAGCTGAAGGCGGAGAGCGCCTTCGCTCTGGTGCCGTCGGAGCAGCTGACACCTGAGCAGTACCGGGAGCTGGCGGCCCGCTACAACGGCGGCCCGCACTGGCAGAGCGAGGAGGCGCAGGCGTACGGGGGGCGGTTCGCGAGAACCCAGGACGAGGTGAGGCAGGCGCTGTACGGGCCCTGAGACCTGCCCATGGGCGACCGGCCGCTACCGGTCGCGCGGGCCGGTGATCCGGTGCGGTGATCCGATGCGGGGAGCCGGGCCGAAGCCGTGCCCCGACCGGCCGGACGGCTCCTAACACATGCTCCAGCCGTGGCGTATCTGCCGGTCCAGGGTTTCCTTCCACGCCGCCGGGTCCTGATCGGCGTAGACGAAGGTGACCGGCGGATTCCCGCCGGGGTGCGCGTCGAGTGAGTCCTCGCGGGCGATGAAGACGGTCTCCAGTTCCTCCTGGCCCCGGTTCCAGGCCGGAGGGAAGAAGAGGTCGATCTCCTGCCAGTACGGCTGCGTCCTGCGGTCCGCCATACGGGCGGGCCACGGCGCGACGTCCACCTTCACCTCGGCCTCGTGGAGCCGGAATCCCAGCTCGTCGTACGCTTGCATCACCGCGTCCTGGGCGGGCAGGGCATGCACCTCGATCTCGTCGAAGTCGCCCCTGTCCGCGGCGCCGTCGATGGTCAGCACGGTACGGACCGCGACCCGCGCGCCCGGCAGCCGAACGCCCCTTATATGGGTGAGCGGCATCTCCCACGGCAGCCGGAGGGTCACTTCGCGTACAACAGTCTCCCCGGCGTCCACCCGGAACCCGTCCAGGACGGCGGTGGCCACCGTGTAGGGGTGCCGCCAGGCCGTCGACCCGTCCATCTCGCGGTCCTCCGCCCGTACCACCAGGTACAGACGAAGCCGCTCCACATCGACACCCGCTCCGCCACCGCGTACTCGTACGACGCAGCGCAGGTCCTCCCCCGGCAGGACCCGTGGATTCGAGACGACCGTCTCGATCTCCGGCGCCGGGATACCGAGCGCGCTCAGCAACTTGCGGAAGCCCATGGTGTTCCTCCCCCGATCGGCCAACCGGACGATCATCCGGCCCAGGGTAGGCCGGGGGCCTCCGACTGTCATGTGATCTGCCGAACGCGTCGACGCCTACTGGTCCGGGCCTTCGCATCGCGTCTCTTCGGCGTTATGCCTGCGGTGGTGTGCCGTGTTCGAGGTAGCGGGTGCGTCCGTCTCGTCTGGCGGTGACGGCCTGTTCGACGCGGCGTGCGAGTCGTGGGACGAGCAGGTTGTGGAGGGTGTCGGTGGGGTGGAAGTCGGCGGCGAGGAGTTCGTCGGGGGCGAGCCGGATCGCGGTGAACTGTTCGAGGGTGAGTTCGCCGCCGTCGAAGACGTAGAGGACCTTGTCGCCTTCGGTGGGTGCGGGTGCCCAGTCGACGACGAGGAGTGGTCCGACGGCGGGGGTGATGCCGAGTTCCTCGGTGACTTCGCGACGGCAGGCGGCGAGGGGTGATTCGCCGGTTTCGATGTAGCCGCCGGGGATTTCCCAGCCGGGTTTGTAGGAGGGGCGTACGAGCAGGATCCGCCCCTGGCTGTCGGAGAAGAGGGCGCCTGCCGCCATGCGGGGTTGTGCCATGCGTTGTTGGTGGTTCATGTTGCGGGTGTGGTGGTGCGTTGGGTGCGGACGGCGTCGGTGTACAGCTCACGGGTGATGTCGGCGGGTTGGATGCCGAGTTCCGCGAGGACGGTCCGGACGGTGTCGAGGGCGGGGGTGAGGTCGGTTTCCTCGGCGGGTGTCTCTACTTCGATGAAGGTGCCGTCGAGTTCGGGTACGCGGACGAGGGTGGCGAGGACGGGTCGTCCGTGGGCTTCGAAGGTGTAGTTGCGGCAGTGTTTCTCGAAGGCGATGAGGGGGACGTAGCCGAGTCCGCGCAGGAGGGCGTGGACGGCTTCGGGGTCGGCCACCTGGGTCTCGTACTCGGGTTTGGAGCCGGAGTCCTCGTCGACCACGGCGTCCTTGTAGGTGAGCACGGTCCGGGTGCCGGTGTCGCTGTGGACGGTGCGGACGCGCAGCTCCCGGCCCTGGGCGTCGAGGGTGTGGTCCTGGGTGTCGTAGTAGGTGTCCCGGTACGTCTCCGTCCGCCCCTCGGCCCGCTCGTCCAGCCGTGCCTGAATGTCGTGGGGCGCGGGTACCCGTGCTTTCAGCTCCGCCTCGATCACTGAGTCGTCGTTTCTCGTGTTGTGGGGTGGTCGAGGGCGTGTTTGGTGGCGGTGAGTGCGGTTGTCCAGGGGAAGGTGGTGGGGTTGCCTTGTTTGGGTGGGTGGGGTTGTTGGCCGTGGGGGCCGTCGAGGTAGATCACGCCTTGGGTGCGTAGGTCGGTGATGCTGCGGGTGACGGCGGGTTGTCGGGCCTGGGCCTGGTTGAAGTAGGGCAGGGCGACGACGGGGATGCCCATGTTGACGCCTTCGGAGACGAGGCCGATGGCGAGGGTGTCGGCGATGCCCGCGCCCCATTTGTTGAGGCTGGTGCAGCTCAGCGGTGCGACGAGCATGGCATCGGCTTTGGGCAGGGCGTCTTTGTCGCCGGGGAGTTTGTACCGGGACCGCACGGGGTGGCCGGTCAGGTCGGCGAGTTCACCGAGGCGTTCCTGCCACCAGTCGGCTGCGGAGGGGGTCAGGATCAGGCATACGTCCCAGCCCTCGTCCCGGGCGGCGCGGACGCCGTGGTCGATGTACTGGGTGGGACCGGCGGCGCAGGCGATGAGGTAGAGCACGGGGCGCGTCATGCGCGCAGTCCACAGCGCTCGGCGAGTGCCCGCAACCGGCTGGTGGGCATCGCGGTCACCCGGAGGGTTTCTTTGACCAGGGCGGTGTTGCGGGGGCGGCGTTCGACTTCCTCGGGCGCGAACTCGTGGGCTCGTAGCAGTTCGGTTGCCGCTTGGTCTTTCTGCCTGGTGAGAAGGCCGGCCCGAGCTTTGGAGAGGTGGAGCCGGGCCCGTCGTTCCGGTTTGAGCGTGCTGATCGATTCGGAGGAGAGCGCGTTCGCGGTTTCGAGTGCGGACCAGCCGTCCTCGAAGCGTACGAGCATGTCGACTCGGTGGAGGATCACATTGGTCGCCCCGAACATCGTCCAGTCCTCGTTCAGGTCGGCGCCCTGCCGCCGCGCGACTTCGGCAGCCTCGTCGATGTAGGCCGAGGCGGTGCGGACCCGGTCGATGGTGCGGTCCTGGGAGGAGACCGCGAGCGCGGCGGACAGGTACAGCATGCCGAGTGTCGACAGGCCGAGGGTGCCCCGGCCCGGGAGGTCGTTGGAGAGCCGTCGGGCGTATCCCGACGCGAAGTCCGCCGCCGCTTCGGGTCGGCACTGATAGACGAGGCCCTTCGCCATGCGGCGGGCGGAGGCGCCGACTTGCACCGGATCTCCCGACAACTCGGCTGATGAGAGCGCCCGGTCTGCGGCGAGGGCTGCCGGAGTCGCGGTGGACGGACCGTACTTGTGCAAGTACGAGGTCGTGAGCTGGTAGACCCGGGACAGGAGCGCTCTCGCCTCCGACGCTCGGTCGCAGGTAGACGAATACACCGCCTGTTCAGCGCCCCGGATGAGTCCGGGCAACTCCCTTCCGAGGGCCGCGTAGTGGCATGCCTGGAATGCTTCGCAGCAGTAGAAGAGCCGTCGCCGCAGTTCGGCGAGGCCGGGACCCGGTTCGTCCCTCCCGGATCCGGTGCCGTACAGGGCATCGAGGACAGGGACGACCTCGGTCGGGGGTACGGAACCCGCAGCGGGCGCGGGGCGACTGTCGGACAGCAGATACTCCAGGGGCACGCGCAGGACTTCCGCCGCGCGCAGCAGGACGGACAGACGTGGATCGGTCTGGCGCTTTCCACCCTCGATGTCCTGGACCCAGCGCTTGGCCTGGCCCATCAGACGGCCGAAGTCGGCTTGCGTCAGCCCTCGGCGGTCTCGCCAGTAGGCGATCCGGCGGCCGATGTGTCCAGCCTCCACGGCGGCTCCTTGAGCAGAGCACGCACAATGCGTGCCTGCACCCGTTGTAGCCCACATTACGGTGCGTTCGCAGTCGATCGCAGAGAGCGGAGACGAGGACGCCATGATGACGGACCAGCAGGCACGGGCGCGATTGTGCGCCGTTTGCGGAAACCCCGGAGCCGACGCGTGCATCCGTATGGTGTCCGGTTCGCCGGGGGAACGGCAGCGGCCGGTGTTCGGGCACGCGGACTGTGCCAGGGACCGGGGGATCATTCCCCTCTACCGGCTCGTGGTTGCCGGGGGTGTGCGATGACCGACACCCCTGCACCCGTCCCGGTGCCCGGTGGTCTGCCGGAGTACTGCGTGTACTGCGAGCGGCTCGTGGAGCGCACGGAGGAGAACTTGTTGATGCTCGGGTTCTCCGCCTCTGGCGCGCGGCCGTCTTTGTACGCGCATCCGGAGTGTCCGCAGCCGCGCAGGGTCCGGCGCTGAAGGCTCCCGTGTGCGGTGGCCCCACGCCCCGTGCACGGGTGACCGGTCCCGGCCCCGTAAACCACCCCCGGCACGGGGCCGGGACTACCCACACCTGAAACCAAAACGCCCCGACCGACTGTTCACAGCAGTCCATCGGGGCTCGGCCAACCAGCAATCACCTGGAGCTGATTCGTCGTATGAACGACTTTATCGCCGACCTCGTCACCCGGTTACGAACTTGGCTGAAGCCGTGCCGCCGAACCACCGTCATCGTCGTCATCCAGCCCCCGCCCCCGGTCGATCCGTGGACCCGCCCCTGGACCAGCCCCTCCCAGGACGAAGCCCGGGAGATCCTGCGGCAGCGGGCCACCGCCACCACCACCGGAACCGCCGCACCACCCGGCGCGCGCAGGCTGATCATCGCCCGCAACGGGCTCCGGTTCGAACAGCCCGTCGCCGTACGCGCATCACGGCCGGGTCCGGCGTGGACGTGGATCCGGTGACCCGCGACGGGCTCCTCGCCAAGCCCCCACAGCCCTCCACCGCTGAATGTGCCGTCTGTGGACGCATGACGACCGCGCCGGTCGAGGTCCATCCCGGACAGCACACCTGCCCCGAGCACATCGTCGACGCCCTCACCCGCCAAGGAGCCCCGGCGTGATCCTCACCCAGGTCTTCGCCCGTTCGATCACGGATGTGACCATCTGCGAGGCCTGCTGGCGCGCACCGGTGACGACCGCACGCATCACCCCCGCCACCCGCGACCTCCTCTGCACCCCCTGCGCACACGAACACACCCCACCCCGCGTCACCCTCTTCCCACCCCTCGGGATCTACCGCCTCACCCACCGCGCACTCGACATGGGCAAACACGGAAACCCCCGACCCCAACTCCCCCCGGACCCCGGCCCCCACCCACCCAAGCCGACACCGAAGTCCCCACCCGGCACACCACCCGTCTGAAACCTCCGTCACTCCTGGGAGGAACCCGGTGGCGTGAGCGACGACGCCGGGTGGACCGCCGTCGGGCCGAAGCGGGTGCGGGCGCGGTCGGCGGCGGCCTCCAGGCGGCGGGCGCGGTCGTCCGAGGGGTCGAAGGTGAGTTGGTGGGTGGCGCGGGACTCCGTGGTGACGCGGTCCGCGCGGAGGGTGATCGCGCGGACCCGGGCCCGTTGCAGCGCCAGGGTCGCGTACAGGCGGTACGCCTCGTCCGTCAGCGCCCGGGAGTGGGCCGTCGGTTCGGGGAGCCGGCGGGCGCGGGTCGTGGTGGTGCCGTCGGCGTACGCGACCGTCAGGGTGAGGCCGGCCGCCGCGCGGTGGTCGCGGCGCAGGTGCCAGCCGAGTTCCTCCGCGCAGCCGATGAGGGCCCGGCGGTGGTGGTCGGGGTCGAGTTCGTCGCGGGGGAACTCCCGGGTGGCCGCGACTGTTTCCGGGGGCGCGGCCGGGACCACCCGGGTCGGGTCGATGCCGCGTGCGTGGTCCCCGAGCCTGCGCGCGGCCGGGCCGCCCAGGACGCGCTGGAGTGTGGCCGCCGGGGTGGCCCGCACGGCGCCGATCGTCGTCAGGCCGTACGGCGCGAGGGTACGGACCGTCGCCGGGCCCACCCCCGGCAGCACCGCCACCGGGAGCGGCGCCAGATAGGCCGCGATCTTGTCCGGGTCGTCCGGCGCGCAGCGGATCGTGCCCGGCGGGCCCGACTGGGCCGCGATCCGGGCCAGCAGCGGATTGGGGCCCACCCCGATGGTGCAGTCCACGCCGTAGACCGCCGCGACCCGCATCCGTACCAGCGCCGCCAGATCGCGGGCGTCCCGGTCGAAGTACCGGCGCGCCCCGGCGACATCGGCGAGCAGCGCGTCCGGCGGCAGTGGCTGGACCATCGGGGTGACCCCGCCGACCAGGCCGATCAGCCGCCGGTACACCGCCTCCGGGTCGCCGAGTCCGGCGACCGCCCGCAGTCCGAAGTGCACGTAAAGGATCATCGTCGGTCACCCCGCGCTCCCCCGGCTGGCGTGATGGAGGGTGCGTCCGCCGACCAGCGGGACGCCCGGTGGGCGCAGATCGGCCCAGGCGTTCATGACATAGCCGGTGGGTTCGGTGAGGGTACGGCTCCGGTCCCGCCCGGTCGCGTCCCGCGGCGGGGTCCGGGTCAGCCGGTCGGCGACCGCCGCCGCGCCCCCGTCGCGGTGGAGTTCGATCAGTTCGGCCAGGTCCCAGGCCGCGACGCCGGTGACGCTCAGGCTCCCGGGCCGGTTCCGGGGGCGGGCGATCGTGCCCCGTACCAGCAGCAGCGCGCTGTGGAACACCGTGGCCGCGCACAGGTCGTGGCTGTCCTCGAAGAAGGCCAGGTCCGACAGGCCCGTCGGATCGTCGAGGGTGGCGAAGACGACCCGTCGGCCGCCCCGGATCGGCGGGGTCTGGGTGGCCGCCTTCACCCCGGCGACCAGGACCGTGGTGCCGTGCGGGAGTTCGCCGAGCCGGGCCGCGGGCGTCACGCCGATATCGGTGAGCAGCGCGCGGTGGTCGTCGAGGAGATGGCGGGTGATGTCCATGTCGAGTACGTCGAGTTCGGCGGCAAGCTGGTCCCAGTCGTCCATGGCAGGCAGGCCGTCGGACGGCGGGTGGTTCGCCAAGGGCGCCTCGGAGCCCAGCGGCAGTTGGCCGGGGTCCAGCGCCGTACGGGCGTGCCGGTGCTGTTCCGCGATCTCCAGCAGCAGCTCGCGGCGGCCCGCCCGGCCGCCCGTGCCCAGGGCGTCGAGCGCGCCGATCCGGGCCAGGCGGTCGGCGACCGGGCGGCTGGGGTGGGCGCGGCGCCAGAAGTCGGTGAGGGAGACATACGGCCGGCCCGCGACGATCCGCGCGGTCTCCGCGTCGCTGATCCCCCGGACATGGGCGAAACCGAGACGTACACCCCATTTCTCACCCTTGTCGCCGGACACCAGTTCGATCCTGGTGTCGCCGTGGGACAGATTCACCTCCGGCAGCAGCAGGGGCACCCCGCGCCGCCGGGCGTCCGCCACGAACACCCGCTTGTGGTACATCCCGGGGTCGTGGGTGAGCAGCCCCGCGTAGAAGGCCGCGGCCCGATGGGTCTTGAGCCACGCCGACTGGTACGTGGGGCGGGCGAAGGCCGCGCCGTGCCCCTTGCAGAAACCGTAGGCGCCGAACCCCTCCAGCACCTTCCACACGTCCCGCACCACCCGCGGCGGGTAGCCGCGCGCGCCGGCCCGGTCGGCGAACCAGGCGCGCAGCCTGCCCTGCCGGTCGCGGTCGGAGAGCGCGCGCCGGGCCTCGTCCGCCTGGCCGAGGTCGCAGCCGGTCATCTTCTCCATGATCCGGATGACCTGTTCGTGGAAGACGACCTGGCCGCCGGTCTCGGCGAGGATGTCCCGCAGGTCCTCGTGCGGATAGCTCTCCCGGGCCCGCCCGTCGCGCACCGCGATCAGCGGGTCGATCATGTTCGCGGCGACCGGACCCGGCCGGAAGAGGCTGATGTCCAGGGTGATGTCGTCGATCGTGCGCGGCCGCAGCCGCCGCACCAGATCGCGCTGGCCCGGCGACTCGATCTGGAAGCAGCCCATGGTCTGCGCCGAGTCGATGAGTTCGTACGTCGCCGGGTCGTCGAGCGGTACCCGCGCCGGGTCGTCGATGTCGAGGTGCTCACCGGTGACCCGGTCGATCTCGGCGACGGCGTGCGCCAGCGTCGACTGCATCCGGACGCCGATCAGATCGGCCTTGATGTGCCCGGTGTCCTCGACGTCCTCCTTGTCGAACTGGGTCATGGCGATGCCGTCGAGCGTCGTCGGGACGACGGGGACGCGGTCGAGCAGCCCGCCGTCGGAGATCAGCAGCCCGCACGGGTGCATGGCCGTACCGTGCGGCAGCCCGTCGAGCGCCTCGACCAGGGCCCACAGCCGGCCGTGGTCCTCGCCCGCGACCTCCCGCAGCTCGGGCAGCTCCCGCAGGGACGCTCGGACGTCCCTCGCCCGGATCTGCGGGAACGCCTTCGCCAGCCGCCTGGCCTCGTCCGGCTCGATGCCCCGGGCCCGGGCGACGGCCTCGATGGCGCCCCGGGCGCGATAGGTCTCATAGACGGCGAGGGTCGCCACCCGATCACTGCCGAAACGTTTCAGCACGGCCTGGTAGACCTCCACCCGCCGGGCGCTCTCCACATCGAGGTCGATATCGGGCATGGCGGTGCGGTACGCGGACAGGAACCGCTCCATCACCAGTCCGTGTTCGACGGGGTCGACCGGGCTCATCCCCAGCAGATGGACGACGAGCGATCCGACGCCGGAGCCGCGCGCGGCGATCCGTACGCCCATGTCCTTCACCAGCCGGACGATCTCCGCCATGGTCAGGAAGTATCCGGCGAGACCGAGGCCCGCGATGATCCGCAGCTCCTTCTCCAGCCGGTCCCAGCGCTTCCCGTCGCGGTGGTGGCCCCGGTGCATCATGGCGCCCGCGCACCGGGCGGCCAGCTCGCGGTCGGCGGTGGCCCGCCCGGCGCCGATGAGATGCGGCTCGGGCAGATGGACCCGGCCGAGACCGAAGGCGTCGCCGGGGTCCACGACACAGGCCGCGGCGGTCTCCTCGGTCGCGGCCAGCAGCCGCCGGGCCCGGTCGACCGCCCCGGCCCCGCCCGCCGCCTCGGCGACGCGCTCGGCGATCCGCTCCATGTCACCGGCGTCCTTGAGCCACCGTTCGCCGCCGTCGAGGGCGGCGCCGTCGCGGGTGTCGACGGGGACGAGCAGCCGCGCCGAGTCGAGGATGTCGGCGATCTCGCCCTGGCCGGGGTCGGCGTACCGGACGGCGTTCGTCAGTACGGGGGTGATGCCGTGCTCCTCCGCGAAGCCGAGGAGCCGGGCGGCGAGGCGCAGGGACCCGGGACCCGTGCCCGGCCGGTCGTGGCAGGCGATCTCGATCCGCAGCGCGGCCCCGAAGCGGTCGCGCCAGGGGGTGATCAGCCGGGCGGCCAGATCGGGGCGGCCCTGGGCGAGGGCGTGGCCGATCTCGGAGTCGGCGCCGAGGAGTACGAAGAGGTGGCCGGGGGAGGGGGTGGGGGTGGGGGGTGCGGTGGCCGCTTCGGGGCCGGGGGCCTCCGCGGCCCGGTCGAGATCGGCCCAGGTCAGCCCGGTGCCGCCCCCGGCGCCCGCCGTCCCGTCGTCGGCCGCCGACGCCGACACCAATCGGCACAGCACGGCCCAGCCCGTCGCGTCACGGGCCAGGAAGACCGCCCGCAGCGCCGGCTCGGCGACGAAGACCCCGCCCTTCGCGGGTGTCCTGGCGCGGTGCGGGTCCGGGCCGCCGGGCGTGCCGGGCCGGGGCGCCGCGGGTACGCCGAGGTCCGCGCCGAACAGCGGTCGTACGCCGGCCGCCGCACACGCCTTGGCATGCCGTACCGCGCCCGCGAGGCTGTCCCGGTCGGTCAGCGCCAGCGCGTCGAGGCCGCGCTCGGCGGCGCGCCGGGCCAGGTCGTGGACATGGCTGGCGCCGTAGCGGAGGGAGAACCCGGAGGCGGTACGGAGATGCGTAAAGGACATCCGTACCTCCTCTCACCAGCCACAACTCTCCCTCCCGTGTCGATGGGGCCCACGATAGACCTTTTCGAAGAAATGTTCGAAAGGCGATCGCTTCGGCAGTGGGAAAGTCTGGATATCAACGATATCGGGCTTAAGGGGTATTTAGTTTGGTATGGGGGAGTTGGCTACGGCAGCCGCATGTACAGCCGCGTACCGGCGGCCCGGTAGCCGACCCGCTCGTAGACCCGCCGCGAGCCGTCGCCCCCCGCCTCCAGCCAGACGCTTCCGGCGCCCTTCGCGAATGCCGCCGCCGTGAGCGCCGCCGTCACCGCACCGGCCAGCCCCCGGCCCCGGAACTCCGGACGGGTCCCCACACCCGCCAGCTCCGACGTCCCCTCGGCGGGCGGCGAGCAGGAGCCCGCCCCGGCGCAGCCGCCGCCGGGTGCGCGGACGAAACGGACCGCGCCTCCGGACTCCTCCGTACGCCGCAGCCGGGACGTGCTCTCGGCGGACGGCGCGAACTCCCCGTCGAACGCCTCCGACAGCGCCGCGTCCACGGCCGCGTACTCCTCGTCCGTACGGGGAATCTCCACCACCGGGGCCCCGGGCCCGGCCGGCGGCGTCAGGGACTCCGGCGTACAGACCAGATACGCGTGCGTCGCCTCCGTCACGAACCCGGCCCGGCTCAGCGCCGGGGCCACCTCGGGCGCCGCGTCGGGCGCGAACTCCAGCCGGGGTACGAGACCGCGCCCCCGGAACGCCCCGATCAGCGCCGCGATATCGGCGTCCGTGGGGCGGTATCCGGCCAGCGGTGTCGCGTAGTTGACGTAGTCGAGCGTCGTCGAGGGGTCGAACCCGGCGACGAAGCCGCCGACTTCTATCGGCTCGGGGCGGCGGCGCAGATGGGCGACGGCGAAGTTCTGTACATCGGTGCTCATATGACCTCGTCGAAGTCGAAGGGGAAGCGGCGGAAAACGTCAGAGAGACAGGGGGAAGCGGCGGAAGCGGCGGGGAAACGGGCGGCGGCCGATCGTATGACGGGGCCGGAAGATCGCGCCGTGAATAATCTGTGGCCGGGAGGCATGGAAATCGGACAGGCTCGCGGTGATAGCGGCCCGGGAGGCAACCCGGGCGCGGTTTTCCCCCTATTACACGGTGTCGGCCCGGTCGCCGTCGTCCGTCGGCGGCCGGGGCGACACCGGCCCGACCAACACTCCGCCATCGTGAGGTTGCTGTGCCTTCTTCTCTGCTCGGCTCTTCGCCGTATCCGTCCTCCGTATCCGTCCCGTTCTCCTCCGACGACCCCGATCCCGGCTGGGACGCGGTGCCGGGCCCGGCCGTCCACCGCCGGGGCCGCGACCGCCGTTCGGCGGCGGCCGGTTGTCAGTGGTCGCCGTCATGCTCGTCGGTATGGACGAGGAAACTTTCTGGCGCCTGATCGAGGAGTGCCGCCCGCCTGGCCCGGACCCGGACCCGGACGCCGACCGGCTGGCCGAGGCTCTGACGGACCGGCTCTCCCGGGGACCGGTGCCGGTGGTCACCGGATTCGCGGAGCGGCTGGCTCAGTCGCTGTACCGGCTGGACCGGCGCGAGTTCGGGGAGGAGTTGTCGGGCGACAGCTTTCTGTACACCCGCGCGGCGGTCGTCGCCGACGGCCGTGAGACGTACGAGAGGGTGCTCGCCGACCCGGCGCTCTTCGTTCCGTACGCGGAGGACGCGATCTGGGCGGAGGGCCTGCTCTATGTCCCGGACCGGGCGTACGAGCAGCTCACCGGCGAGAAGTGGGACCGCTCGACGCGCTATTCGTACGAGTCCTACGCGAACGGGGAGGGCTGGGCGCGGTAGCGGGGCGGTCGTAGCGGGGCGGGTCGCGGGGGCTGCTCGGGCGGGTCGGGCGGCCCGGTGGCCGGGCCGCCCGGTCCTGTCAGCCCCGTCAGCCCCGTCAGCCCCGTCAGCCCCGTCAGCCCTTTCAGTCCACCGCGACCTCCTCCTCGTACGCGTACTGGCGCGACTGGACCGTGTACATCCGGCGGAACGCGCCGTCCGCGTCGGGGGACATCAGCTCGCCGAACGAGCCGTGCTCGACGACGCGGCCCTCGTCGAGGACGTAGATCACATCGGCGTGCCGGACGCTGTGGAGGCGGTGGGTGATCAGGACGATCGTCTGGCCCTCCGCCGCCATGGCGCGGATCTGGTCGAAGACGCGCTGCTCGGCCTCCGCGTCCAGCGCGCTGGTGGGTTCGTCGACGACGAGGACGCGGGCGTCGCGGTGACGGGCCCGGGCGATGCCGAGGCGCTGCCACTGGCCGCCGGAGATCTGGTGGCCGCCGCGGTAGCCGCGGGCCAGCAGGGTGTCCCAGCCGCGGGGGAGGGCGGCGACCGTCTCGTCGGCCCCGGCGTAGGCGGCCGCCGCGTCGATGAGCCGATCGTCGTGCGGGGCGTCGGGGCGGCCGATGGCGACATTGACGCGGGCCGTGAAGGGCCAGCGGAAGAAGTCCTGGGCGACGATCGCGATCCGGTCGAAGAGCTGGGCCCGGTCCGCCTCGGTGGCGTCCACGTCGTCCCACATCACCCGGCCCGTGTCCGGCGGGTAGAGACCGCACAGCAGCTTGGCGAGGGTCGATTTGCCGCTGCCGTTGTTGCCGACGAGGGCGACGATCCGGCCGGCCGGGATGGTGACGTCGACCCCGTCGAGCGCGGGGGTGCCGCCGTGGTCGCCGGGGTAGGTGAAGGTGACGTTCTCGAAGCGGATCGCGCCGACGTGCGCGGGCAGCGGGCGGCCGGTCGCCGGGATCAGCCGCCGGTCGGCCTCCTTGCAGAGGGTGTCGAGGTCGGAGACGAACAGGCTCTCCTCGTAGAGGAGGTTGAGCTGGACGACGAGCGACTCCAGATTGGCGGAGCCGGTACGGATCGCGATGACGGCCGTGCCCGCGACCGCCAGATCCATTGTGCCCGTCCACAGCAGCAGTCCGAGGGTGGTGTACGTGGCGCCCGTCGCAAGACCCGTCCAGCCGGAGGCGACCAGGCCGGTACGGGCGGCGAGCCCGGCCAGCCGGGTCTGCTCGCGCTCCCCGGTCTCGGCCATCATCCGGAAGTGCCGCAGCAGGAAGGGGGCGATGCCGTGGACCCGTACCTCCGCCGCCGCCTGGGCGTCGATCAGCAGCCGGCCGAGTAGCTGACCGGCGCGGGCGTGCTGGACCCAGGTGTGGAAGGAGACGTAGCGGCGGCGGGCGATGGTGAGGGAGCTCCACGCGCTGGGCAGGGTCATCAGCATCAGCAGCGGCAGCAGCGCCGGATGGAGCACGGTCAGGACCCCGGCCGCCGCCGTGAGGGAGATGCCCGCATTCACCACCGACGTACAGAACCGGATCATCCGCCGGGCGGACTCCGCGCCCCACTGCGCCGAGTCCAGCAGCTTGTGGAACTGCTCGTCCTCCACCGCCGACAGTTCGACCCGGGCGACCCGCTCCAGATACTCCTCGGTCGCCACCCGGAACACCTTGGGTTCGAGGCGGCCCGTACCGGCCGTGGAGACCGACCGCAGCAGCGCGCCGACGAGGGCGGTGAGCGCCACCGCGATCAGCGCAGGGACGGCGGCGACCATCCGGTCGACGGTCGCCCCGCCGCCGAGGAGGTGGACGAGGACCTGGTTGACCGCGATCAGACCCACGGCCTGGGCGAGCCCGCCGCCGAGTTCGGCGCCCGCGACCCGGCGCAGGGCGCGCGGATCGGCGCGATGGGCCAGTTTGATGGTGGCGGCGATCAGCCCCGGCATCCGGACGATCATGGCCCGGAGGTTCAGTTCGAGGAACGATCCGTCGTGGGTGCTCCAGCCCGCCTCGTAGCGCAGGGGGCCGCCGAAGAGGAGACGCTCGGACTCCGACACCTCCTCTTCGACACCGGCGCCGTCGCTCGTCGCGGTGCCGTCCCTCGTCGCGGCGCCGTCGCTGGTCGCGGCGCCGGTGTCGTCGCCCGGGCCGGTGTCCTTACCGGCGTCCTTACCGCCGCCCGTGCCGCCGGTGTCGTACGGGGTGGCCGTCCCCGGGGGTGAGTTGTCCTTCGCGGTCCGGTCCTGCGAGGCCCTCTCCTTCGCGGAACCGTCCGGCGCGATCGATGCCGTCGTGGGTTCCGTGAGCCCGTCCCGTACGGCTCGCGCCGACGCTTCCCGGTTCTCCTTCTCCCGGGTCTCCGTCGTCGTCCGCCGGGTCCGCGTACCTGGTGTCTGCGTGGTCTCTGTTGCGCCGGTATCCCGCTGTGTCATACGAGCCACCCGTCTCGGTCAGTGGATACGTCCCCCCTTCCGCCACACTCCTCCGACGGGTGAAATCAGGGACGGAAAGGGCCGTTTCCACCCCGGGACGGGGGCGCTTGTGCCATGGGGCATGCGCGCCGGGCATATCCAAGCCCGGCATATCCAAAAGGCATCCGGGTGTGCAGCGGCGGGTCCGGCGGGTCCGGCAGGTACTCAGCCCGCCATCTTCACCGGGCCCGACTCCCACGACGTCCGCCGGACCACCAGGACGGCCACATCGTCGTAACCGGGATGCGCGGGCCCCTCCGTCACCAGGCTCTCCACCAGCGACTCCAGATCCGCCGCGCGGTCCGTCCCGCCGTGCTGCGGCCGGGTCGTCCAGGCCGAGAGCCGTCGCGAGACCGCCGCCACCGCGTCCTCGTACGACCGGTCGGGCGTGTCCACCAGGCCGTCGGTGAAGAGCAGCAGCGCCGCGCCGGGCACGAGCTGCCCGTGGAAGACGGGGTAGCGGTCGTCGGGGGTGTAGCCGAGCGGCAGCGCGCCGGGGACCTCCAGCTCCCGGACCGTGCCGTCGGGCTCGGCGAGCAGCGGGGACGGATGTCCGGCGCGGACGATCTGGAGGTGTCCGGCGCGCGGCGAGACGTCCACGATGCAGCAGGTGGCGAAGCGGTCCGTGTCGAGGCCCCAGAGGGTGCGATTGCCGCGGGCCATCAGATGTTCGGCGCGGTAGCCGTCGTCGGCGTGCGCCCGCAGCGCCGTACGGAGCTGTCCCATCACGCCCGCCGCCTGCGCACTGTGCCCCTCCACGTCCCCGATGACCAGCGACGCGCCGCCGTCCGCGCGCGGCAGCAGATCGAACCAGTCGCCGCCGACTTGCATGCCCTCGGCCGCCGGGACGTATCGCGCGGCGATCTCGAAGCCGGGCAGCCGGGGCAGCGCGCGCGGCATCATCAGCTCCTGGAGGTCGGTCATCCGCCGCCGGAAGAGGTCGGAGAGCCGGGCGCGGGCCAGTGACTGGGTGAGGATGCCCGCGATCGCGGCGGTCACGATCTGGTCGTCGGGGCCGAACTCGCGGGAGCCCGCATAGGAGATGAGGCAGCTGCCGACCGTGCCGTCGGCGGAGGTCAGGGGGATGAAGACATACGCGCCGTGCTGCTCGGCGGGCCGCAGCCGGGGGTCGGGGAAGCGCCGGACGTACTCGCCGCGGTTGCGGAAGAAGAGGGGCTGCCCGGCGCGCAGGGCCTCCGCCATGGGGTTGTCGTCGACCGTGCCCATCACCCGCAGCCGGTCCAGCGTCTCGCGCGGGTAGCCGACCGCGCCCGCGAGCAGCAGCCGCCCCTCGTGCTCGATATGGATGGCGAGCGCGTTGGCGCCCAGCTCCGGCAGGACGGTTCCGGTCATGGTGTCGAGGACGTCCTGGGTGGTGAGCGCGGCGGCGAAGGAGTTGGTCACGTTGAGGACGAACTCCCGGCGGCTCTCGCGCCGTTTCGCCCGCTCCCGCTCCTCGGTGGCGTCCCAGACGACACCGATCATCAGCCGCGGGCCGCCGCCGGGGGCCTGTTCCACCGCGCCCTTCGACTCCAGCCAGTGGACGGAGCCGTCCGGCCAGACGACCCGGTGGGCGGCGTGGTGGTCGCCCTTCTCCAGGCTGTCGGCGATAACCCCGCGGACCTGGTCGACATCGTCGGGGTGGATGGCGCGCAGAAACGACTCGGCGAGGGAGTCGAAGCGGTCGGGGTCGAGGCCGAAGAGGCGGAGGGTGCGCTCGTCGGCGATGACCGTACCGGAGGGGATGTCCCATTCGAAGGAGCCGATATTGCCTTTGGACATGGCGAGTTCGAGGCGGGTGCGGCCGCTGCGGTCGCGCCGGCGGCGGTGCCCGCGGCCGCCCCGCGTGGCGGAGGGCTTTCCGGGCTCCCGGGCCGTCGGCTCCCGTACCGCCTCCGTCGCGCCGACCTCACCGGTCTTGTCCGTATCGGCCCCCTGCTCGAAGGCAGGGGCCCCGGGCGGCGGTCCCGGTATGCCACCGGTCCCCGCCGACGGCCCCGGGACCGCCCGCCCGGTCTCCCGCTCCCCGGCCCCGGGCCCGTTGCCGTCGCCCCCGTTGCCGTTGCCGTCGTGGCCGTTGTTGTCGGGGCCGTGCGGCTCCCGGGCCAGCAGATGCTCAAGACGGTGCGCGTACACGTCCGCCACCAGGGTCAGCAGCCCGTCGTCGGCGGGCGGCAGCGGTACCGGCCCGTCGTACTGGACCACGAGCGCGCCGAGCGTCCGGTCGTGCTCCACGGCCAGCGGTACGACGACGAACCGTACCGAGGTCCGCATCAGGGTCAGATCGGGATAGCGGTCCGCGAGATCGTCGGAGATCCCGTAGACCGTCCGCCGCTCCCGTACGGCGACGGCGGCCGGGAGCGGGGAGTCCGGGGCGACCACGGGGAACCGCCGGATGACCTCCTCGTCGGTGCCCTCGTACCCGGCGAGACGCAGCCAGCCGTCGTCGTCGAGGAGGAAGAGGGAGCCGCCGTACGCGCCGAGGCCCGCCAGGCCCTCGGTCAGGGCGCGGGTCAGCAGGGCGGCCGGATCCGGGGCGGCCAGCAGGCTGCCCACCCAGGTACGGACACGGTCACGGTCCGTGCCGGCCTCGTCGCGGGCGGCCCGGCCCGTACTCGTCCGGGCCCCCGTCCCCGTACCCCCCGTGTACTCGTCGGCCGTCATCTGCCGCCACCTCCTCTCGGAGGGCCGTCGTCCCGTCTCACGGGCTGCCGTCCGGACCAGTCTCTCCGGGGAACGGGCCGCTGTCCTCGCGACCGTTTCCGCCCCGCCCGGCGACATCCCAAGAGCAGGTAAAATGTACCGTTTATTGGGTTTATTCACCATATAGGACTTTTGGCCTTTCCTTTCGGTGGGGCCTGCGGGGACGCTGGGAAACACCCCCGCCGGACCCAGGCGGACGGCCCCCAGCAGGAAGCCGATACCCGTGGCCCCGACCCCCGCGGCACCCGCCGAGGCGCGGCCCCTCGACGACGCGCTGATCACGTCCCTCGTCGAGGACGCCGTCCTGGCGCCGTCCATGCACAACGCCCAGCCGTGGCTCTTCCACTACGACCCGGAGAGCCGGACGTTCCGGATCCGCGTCGACCCCGCGCGTGAGCTGCCTTCGGCCGATCCCGAGCGCCGGGCCCTGCACATCAGCTGCGCCGCCGCCGTCCTCAATCTGCGGGTCGCCGCCGCGCACGCGGGGTGGCAGCCGGTGACCCGGCTGCTGCCGGACCCCGACGACCCCGATCTGCTGGCCGAGGTCGCCCTCGTCGCCCGGCGCCCGGAGTCGTACGACGAACTGACCGAGCTGTATCCGGCGCTGCACCGCCGCCACACCAGCCGCGCGCCCTTCGACGCCGAGCGCGTCGAGGCGTCACTGCTCGACGTGCTGGGCCGGGCGGCCCTCCTCGAAGGCGCCAGGCTCGCCTTCCCCGACGCCTTCCACCGGCGGACCATCCTCGAACTGAGCGGCGAGGCGCTCGCCCGCGAGCAGGAGGACCCGGCCCACCGGGCGGAGATCGCCCACTGGACCGGTGAGGCGCCGGAGGGCGGGAAACGGGACGACGGCATCCCCCGGTACGCCTTCGGGCCCCGGGCCCGCGGCGGCGGCGCGCCGGTCCGCGACTTCGCGCCGGGCGTGCCGTCCGCGGACTCCGGGGC